>NZ_VCBQ01000260.1:0-1335 GCF_006386455.1 Paracoccus sp. FO-3
CGCGCAAGCTGCGGGCGCGCGGCAAGACCGTGCGCTTTGCCATCCATCCGGTGGCGGGGCGTCTGCCGGGGCACATGAACGTGCTCTTGGCCGAGGCCAAGGTGCCCTATGACATCGTCCTGGAGATGGACGAGATCAACGAGGATTTCCCCTCGACCGACGTGGCGATCGTGATCGGCTCGAACGACNCAACAGCCCCATCGCGGGCATGCCGGTGCTGGAGGTGTGGAAGGCCAAGCAGGTCTTCGTCAGCAAGCGCGGCCAGGGCACCGGCTATTCCGGCATCGAGAACCCGCTGTTCTACAAGGAAAACACCCGCATGTTCTACGGCGACGCAAAGAAATCCATCGACCAGTTGCTCCCCATGATCGAGTGAGGGGGCGCGGCAAACTGACACGCCCCGATCAGAACCCCAGCCATCAGCAAGGAGAATCCCTCGCCATGCCCGACCTGCCCCCTCGCGAGTCGATGGAATACGACGTTGTGATCGTTGGTGGCGGGCCGTCCGGCCTGTCGGCGGCGATCCGGCTGAAGCAGGTGAACCCGGAGCTTTCCGTGGTGCTGCTGGAGAAGGGCTCGGAGATCGGCGCGCATATCCTGTCGGGCGCCGTGCTGGACACCGCCGGCCTCGACCGGCTGATCCCGGACTGGAAGGACAAGGGTGCGCCCGTCACCACCGAGGTCACCCAGGACAATTTCTACATCCTCGGCGAAGGCGGCCAGGTCCGCGTCCCGAACTGGCCGATGCCGCCCCTGATGTCGAACCACGGCAAATACATCGTCTCGATGGGCAATGTCTGCCGCTGGCTGGCCGAACAGGCCGAGGCGCTGGAAGTGGAAATCTTCCCCGGCATGGCCTGCTCGCAGTTGGTCTATGAGGGCGAGCGCGTGGTCGGCGTCGTCGCCGGCGAGATGGGGCTCAACGCAGACGGCACCCCCGGCCCGAGCTACGAGCCTGGCATGGAGCTGCGCGGCAAATACGTGCTGATCTGCGAGGGCGTGCGGGGCTCTCTGGCCAAGGAACTGATCCAGAAATACGACCTCTCGGCCGGCCACGAGCCGCAGAAATTCGGCCTCGGCATGAAGGAGATCTGGGAGATCGACCCGGCCAAGGCGAAACCGGGCACGGTGACCCACACCATGGGCTGGCCCTTGGGCAAGAACGCCGGCGGCGGCAGCTTCATCTATCACCTCGAGGGCAACCAGGTCCTGGTCGGCTTCGTCGTGCACCTGAACTATGCCAACCCCTACCTCTATCCCTACATGGAGTTCCAGCACTTCAAGCACCATCCCATGGTCGCCGAACTCCTGGAGGGCGGCAAGCGCGTGGCTTAC
>NZ_VCBQ01000261.1:0-1330 GCF_006386455.1 Paracoccus sp. FO-3
GACAGCCTCGGCCTCGGCCTGCCGCGGCAGGGCGGCGCCCGGCTGCCGGGTGGCGGGCTCGGCTGGCTGGCCGGCCTTGCCGCCGGCCGGTGTGGAGGGGGTGGTCACGGGCAGGTGCGCTTTCGCTGGTTTACCTTTCGGGCGCAGTTGTTACATATTGCCGCCCGTCCAGACCAGTGTTTGCGTTCACATGTCCGATACCGCCCCGGAAATCCGCCACCCCCAAGGCCCAGCCGGCCAGACCCGTGCCGGCCAGGCCCGTGCCGGCGAAAGCCCAGCCGGCGAAAGCCCACCCGACGAAAGCCATGCCGGCGCAGCCCATGCGGGCCCGACCCGCCGGCCGCAGCGCCCGTCGCGCAACGGGCCGCGCTTTCGCATGCCGCGCACCGTGGTGGCCCTGATGCTGCGCGAGATGGCCACCAGCTACGGCCGCTCGGCCGGCGGCTATGTCTGGGCGGTGCTCGAGCCGGTGCTGGGCGTGGCGCTTTTGTCGGTGCTGTTCAGCATGGCGCTGCGCAGCCCGGGCCTGGGCTCGAACTTCCCGCTGTTCTATGCCACCGGCTACCTGCCCTTTGCCATGTTCACCGACCTGGCCAACAAGACCGCCGCCTCGATCCGCTTCTCGCGGCCCTTCCTGGCCTATCCCAGCGTGACCTTCCTCGATGCGCTGCTGGCGCGGGTGGTGCTGAACGCGCTGACCCATGTCGCGGTGATCGCCATCGTGATCGGCGGCATCTTCCTGGCCTACCAGCTGCCGGGGCCGGTGGACATGGCCGGGGTCTTCGAGGCGCTGCTGCTGGTGGCGCTGCTGGGCACCGGGGTGGGGACGCTGAACTGCTACCTGATGAACGCCTTCCCGGTCTGGGAGCGGATCTGGCACATCCTGACCCGGCCGCTGTTCCTGATCTCGGGGGTGATCTTCCTTTACGACATGATGCCGGTCCGGGCGCAGGACCTGCTGTGGTACAACCCGCTGATCCATTGCACCGGGCTGATGCGCCGCGGCTTTTACGCCACCTACGAGGCCAGCTATATCAGCCAGGCCTATGTGGTCGCCATCGCCCTGGTCTTCCTGCTCGCCGGCCTCGCCCTGCTCGAGAGAAACCACCAGAAACTCCTCGAAAGATGATGCGCGGGGGCGGCGTCGCCCCGGCCCCCCGCCTTCCATGATCCGGGCCGTGACGCACGCCATGTCCTGTGCCGTGCCCTCGCCGCCCAGGGCCGGATCGGAAGGCGCACCAGGCAGGCGCGCAGGCATCGGCCCCGCCGAGAGCACGAACCCATCGGCCCCAGGCCCGCCGGCACGGCAGAGCATCGGGAGTATCTCGGC
>NZ_VCBQ01000262.1:0-1326 GCF_006386455.1 Paracoccus sp. FO-3
GCCGCAAAGCCCGAAACCCCCGGCCGCAATCAACATCCCGTCCCGCAACACTCCCTCAAGCGCAGACCCGGCGCTGGGATAAAGCTTGTTCGATCCTGTCATTCGCACGCCTCGATTTGATTGATCTCCGACGGCCGGCCTTCCCCTCCGCCACGATCGAGCTTGTCGCATGCGGCAGGAATACTCTATCCGTAGGAATACGTAGTCGAATAGGTATTCCATGCAACCAACCGTCCGCCAGCCCGCGGCCAGGGATTACGACAGTCTCGGCTTCCAGAACGCGCCCGATGCCACCCTGGTCCTGGCCGAGCGCGTGATCGTCCGCGCCAGCCTGATGGTCGAAACCGTCTTCGGCTGGACGCCGCAGGAGCTGGCGGGCCGATCCATGCGCTGCCTTTACCCCGGCCAGACCGATTTCGACCTGGTCGGCGAACGCGCCCGCAAGGCGCTGCGCGAGCGGCCGTTCTATCGCGACGAACGCTTCATGCGGCGCAAGGACGGACAGATCGTCTGGATGGAGGGGCGCGGGCGGACCATGGACCAGGCCAACCCGCACCGCCTGGCGATCTGGACCTACCGGCCGCTGGATTCCGCGGTCGGTGCCGACAGCCTGCTGACCGCGACCGAGAAGCGGATTGCCGGCTATCTGGTCAACGGTTTCACCAGCAAGGAGATCGCCAAATCGCTGGACTGTTCGCCGCGCACGGTCGAGGTGCATCGCGCCAACATGATCCGCAAGATCGGGGTGCGCAACAGTTTCGAACTGGTGCGGCGGCTGCTCGACATTGGCGCAGGCTGAGCGGCATGGACAGCGGCCTGAGTCGGGTGCGGCTCAGGATATCGCCATCGCGGAGGTGGATCAGCCGGGGGGGGGACGGCAGAAATTTGCGCGGCTGAGGCCGTGGTGATGGCGGCGGGAGTCGGAATATGTTTGATTACATAATTTTGGTTATCGGGGAAATTCAACCCTAGAGTGAAAGCCGATGAAACTCGCGATGTTCTGGAAGCTCGTTGAACTGGCGGCCAAAAAAGAGCCATTTTGGCCGTTTCGGCGACCATTGGTTGGCCAAATATTTGCCATTGGATCGCCGATGTAACCAGTATTAAAATATTTCAATGATTTACACTAACGACCGCCCTTCTCGCTTTCCCTGTTCAACGGGCGGCCGAGGCCACTGCGATACTTGATCGTCCCGATTGACGCAGCAGGAACATTTCAGCAACGATCCAGGCACTGACCAGCGATAGCCTCCGAGCGCCGTCTGGCCAGCTGCTATCTCGCCGCCGCTGCTTCGGAGAACCTGAGAATGGCGGTGCGAAATTAGT
>NZ_VCBQ01000263.1:0-1311 GCF_006386455.1 Paracoccus sp. FO-3
GGGCGCGCTGCCCTTCCTGCCCGCGCCCGAGCTTGCGGCGCAGCTGCGCGCCCTGCGTCCCGCGGCATGGGAGACGCGCTATCCCCCCGACCCGCAGGCGGCGCTGGCCGAGGCGCCCGCGGGCCTGTCGGTGCTGTGGCTCAGCGACGGGCTGGACCATCCCGGCCGGGGGGAATGGCTGGCGGCGCNGTGCCGCCCGACGGCCCGCGGCAGTCGCTGGAACTGGTG
This sequence comes from Paracoccus sp. FO-3, assembly GCF_006386455.1. Classification (NCBI taxonomy): domain Bacteria; kingdom Pseudomonadati; phylum Pseudomonadota; class Alphaproteobacteria; order Rhodobacterales; family Paracoccaceae; genus Paracoccus; species Paracoccus sp. FO-3. The sequence continues at coordinate 229 of NZ_VCBQ01000263.1, forward strand.
GCGGGCGACCAGCCGGCGCTGCGGCTGCGCTCGACCGGGGCGGCCGCTGCCGATGTGCTGGCCATCGGCCTCGACCCGCAGGGCACGCCGCGCGAGCTGGCGCGGCTGCGCCCCGGCGAGGGCGGCGGGGCTTCGGCGGATGCGGGCGTGACCAGCTGGCTGGTGCCCATCGACCTGCCCTCGGAATTGCGCAACCGCATCACCCGCTTCGAGGTCGAGGGCCATGGCTCGGCCGGGGCGGTGCTGCTGGCCGACGATTCCCTGCGCCGGCGCAAGGTCGCGCTGGCCGGCGACGACCGCGCCGGCGAGGGCCAGCGGCTGCTCTCGCCGCTGCACTACCTGCGCCGGGCCCTGGCGCCGACCACCGACCTGATCGAGGGGGGGCTGGGCGACGTGCTGCAAGCCTCGCCCGACGTGATCGTGCTGGCCGACCAGTTCGGCCTGGCCGAAGAGCCGGGCCTGCGCGAATGGGTCGAGGGCGGCGGGCTGCTGATCCGTTTTGCCGGGCCGCGCATGGCCGCCTCGGAACGGCTGGCCGAAGAGCCGCTGCTGCCCGTGCGGCTGCGCGCCGGCGGGCGCGACATCGGCGGCGCCCTGGCCTGGGGCGAGCCGCGCAGCGTCGCGCCCTTTGCCGCCGACGGGCCCTTTGCCGGGCTTTCGGTGCCCCAGGACGCCACCGTGCGCGCCCAGCTTCTGGCCGAGCCCGCGCCCGACCTGGGCGACCGCACCATCGCCCAGCTTTCCGACGGCACGCCCCTGGTGACGCGGGCGGCGCTGGGGCAGGGGCAGCTGGTGCTGTTCCACACCACGGCCAATGCGGAATGGTCGAACCTGGCGATCTCGGGCCTGTTCGTCGAGATGCTGGACCGGCTGGTGCGCAGCGCGCGGGTCGGCAGCGCGGCGCCCGAGGCGGATCGCGCCGAACAGCCCTTTTGGCTGCCCGAACTGGTGCTGGACGGCTTCGGCCGCACGACCGAGCCGCAGGATGCCACGCCGGTCGCCGCGGCCGATTTCGCGCGCGGCCCGGCGCCGGGCGCCCCGGCCGGGCTTTATCGCGGCGGCGAGCGGGTGGCGGCGCTGAAC
>NZ_VCBQ01000264.1:0-1310 GCF_006386455.1 Paracoccus sp. FO-3
ATGTTCGTGCTGCTGGCGGCGGGCATGCCGGTGGGCTTTACCCTGATCGCCTCGGGCGCGCTTGGCATCTACTGGATCGGCGGCGGATCGGCGCTGCTCGGCATCCTCTCCAGCATGCCCAAGGACAGCGCCTCGTCCTATGAATTCCTCGCCATCCCGATGTTCCTCTTGATGGCCGAATTCGTGCTGCGCTCGGGCGTCGCCGACGACCTGTTCCAGGCCGCGGCCGCGTGGTTCGGCCGCGTCCGCGGCGGGCTCGGCATCGCAACCGCGCTCGCCGGCGCAGGCTTCGGCGCCATCTGCGGATCCTCGACCGCATCCGCCGCCACGCTCGCCTCGACCTCGCTGCCGGCCATGCTGAAATACGGCTACGACAAGCGCATGGCATCGGGCGTCGTCGCCATCTCGGGCACGCTCGCCATGCTGATCCCGCCCTCGATCGCCATGGTGGTCTATGCGCTGCTGGCCGATGTCAGCGTCGCCAAGATGCTCATCGCCGGCGTCGTGCCCGGCATCCTCGTCACCCTCACCATCGCGCTGACCGTCTATGTCCTGGCCGCGCGCAACCCCGAGCACGCGCCGCTGAGCCAGGCCTTCCCGCTGCGCGAAAAGCTGGCGCTGCTGCGGCTGATCCTGCCCATGGTGCTGCTGATGCTGGTCGTCACCGGCGCCATCTACACCGGCATCACCACGCCGACCGAGGCCTCGGCCGTCGGCGCCTTCGCCGCGGGCCTGCTCTATCTCAGCCGCCGCCACAAGGACACCTCGCTCGCCGAGATCTACGCCATCATCGCCCGCGCCACCCGCACCTCCTGCATGCTGGCGATCATCATCCTGGGCGCGCATGTCTTCACCACCTTCTTCGCGCTGACCCAGACCACCGCCATGATCATCGACTGGGTCGGCGCGCTCGAGGTCAACCGCTGGGTCATCATGGTGCTGCTGATCGTGGTCATCCTGATCCTGGGCTGCTTCATGGACCAGATGGCGATCCTGGTGCTGACCGTGCCGGTGCTGGCGCCGCTGCTGACCTCGATGGGCTTCGACCTGGTGTGGTTCGGCGTGGTGCTGATCGTCACCGCCGAGGTCGGGCTGGTCACGCCGCCCTTGGGGCTCAACTGCTTCGTGGTGTCGAAATACGCCCGCATCCCGACCGGCGACGTGTTCTGGGGCGTGCTGCCGCATGTCTGGGCCCATCTCATCGCCATCGCCATCATGCTGGCCTTCCCCGCCATGGTCATGTGGCTGCCGAACCACATGTGACGAGGGCCCGAAACCGAAACCGCGGGCGCCCCGGCATGCCGGGGCGC
>NZ_VCBQ01000265.1:0-1299 GCF_006386455.1 Paracoccus sp. FO-3
ATGCCATCTGCGATAGCCAAGGGCGGCTGACCTGCCGCTGAACTTTCATCCAGCCGCGACCGGAGCCCGGTTAGTGTTTACGCCAATTGGCGCAGGTTGAGCAATCGCCCGACGCGCGGAGCTTTCATCTCGCGCAGCGGGGCGGGCGATTGCGGCGGTCAGGGTCCGCGCGTAGTCAGCCGGGGTCTGGTAGTCCAAGGCCGAGTGCGGGCGTTCGGTGTTGTAGTCGGCAGCCCAGGCGGCGATCACGATACGGGCATGGGCCAGGTTGCGGAACATGGTCTCGTTGAGCAGCTCGTCCCGCATCCGCCCGTTGAAACTTTCCACAAATCCGTTCTGCATCGGCTTGCCCGGGGCGATGTAATGCCACTCAATGTCGCGATCGGCGGCAAAGGTTAAGATCGCGTTACTGGTCAGTTCGGTGCCGTTGTCAGAGACGATCATCCCGGGCTTTCCGCGGCGTTCGATCAGGGCGGCCAGTTCTCGTGCCACGCGCCGCCCCGAGATTGAGGTGTCCGGGATCGCCGCCAAACATTCCCGGGTCACGTCATCGACGATGTTCAGCACCCGGAATCTTCGCCCGCAATCGAACTGGTCATGGACGAAATCCAGCGACCAGCGTGCATTGGGCCGCGCCTCGACCAGGATAGGGGCCCGTGTTCCGACCGCCTTGCGCCGCGCCTTCCGCTTGCGCACCGTCAGTCCTTCTTCGCGGTAGAGCCGATAGATCCGATTGATCCCCGAGGGCTCGCCCTCGCGGCGCAGCAATACGAACAAGCGCCGGTAACCGAACCGCCGGCGCTCGTTGGCCAAGTCCCGCAACCGACCGCGTAACGCCGTATCCGGCGCGCGTCGGGATCGATAGCGGATCATCGTTCGATCCGCGCCGACGATGTGACAGGCCCGCCGTTCCGAGAGGCCATGCTCGGCCCGAAGATACGCAACGGCTTCACGCTTCACGGCGGGCCCTACCACTTTTTTGCAACCAGGTCCTTCATCGCCGCCAGATCCAGCATCTGCTCGGCCAGCAGCTTCTTCAGCTTGGCGTTCTCATCCTCGAGCCCCTTCAGCCGCTTCGCCTCCGACACCGTCATGCCGCCGAACTTGGCCTTCCAGTTGTAGAAGGTGCCTTCCGACATGCCGTGCTTCCGGCACAGGTCAGCGCACTTCGCGCCTGCCTCATGCTCTGCCAGGATGCCGATAATCTGTTCGTCCGTGAATCTCGTTCGCTTCATTGTCCGTCCTCAAGTTGGGCCGGACTCTAATCGCATCTGGAGGAAAAATCCCGGGGCAGGTCAC
>NZ_VCBQ01000266.1:0-1287 GCF_006386455.1 Paracoccus sp. FO-3
TCGCGTCGTCGAAGGCGGCCGCGTAATGGCGGGCGTTCAGATGGCCGAAATGATCGCAATGCCAGCGATGCGCGACCACCGCATTGAGCGGAACGGGAAAGCGCATCTCCTCAGCCCGCCAGGCGTTTTTCGGCAAGCGCATCGAGGCCCAGGATGGCGCGCGCCTCGTCCGGGGTGGCGACCTCGCAGCCCAGGTCGGCGATGATCCGGGCGGCGCGCTCGACCAGCTGGCCGTTGGTGGCGAAGACGCCGCGTTCCAGGTAGATGTTGTCCTCGAGCCCCACCCGGCAATGGCCGCCCAGGATCGTGGACAGCGCCACGATGTCCATTTGCCAGCGCGAGATGCCGAAGGCGCTCCACGACGCGCCCTCGGGCAGCAGTTCCTTCATGTAGATCAGCGTCTTGGCATCGGCGGGCGCGGACCATTTGACGCCGAGGCAGATCTGGAACAGCGGCGCCGGGTCGATCAGCCCCTGCTCGATCATCCGCCGCGCCAGCAGGATGTCGCCGGGGTTGAAGACCTCGATCTCGGGCTTGACGCCGCCTTCGCGGATCAGCTGCGCCATGCGGTTCAGCGTGCCGGGCGTGTTCATGAAGATGCAGTCCGGCGCCCCGGCGATGCCGCCTTCCAGGTTCATCGTGGTCACGTCCAGCGTGCAAAGCTCGGGCCGGTTCTCCAGCACATGGCCGACGCGCTCGACGGCACTCGCGACATCGGTGGTCGGATGGGCCAGGGCCTCGTCTGCGGGATCCGGCACGAAGGTGGCGCCCATGCCGGTGGTCAGGTTGATGACCACGCGGTCGTTCCTTTCGCGGACGCGCTGGACGATCTCGCGAAAGATCTCGGGCGAGCGGTTGCCGAGGCCGGTTTCCGGGTCGCGGCCGTGGATATGCACCACCGAGGCGCCCGCATCGGCGGCCTCGATGCAGGCATCCGCGATTTGGGCGGGCGTGACCGGATAGTTCGGAAAGCGGGGGTGGATCGGCCCGTCGCCGGTCACGGCACAGGTCAGGACGATTTTGCGTTTCATGGGATCTCCTGTCGGTCTCTAGGCGTGTTCGGGGGCGGCAGGCGTCTTGCGGGTCTCGCCAAGCGCCTTGAGGACCGCGACCAGCTGGTCGTCGCGCTGCCGGCGCAAGGTGGCGTAGTCGCGGCCGTCGATTTCCTCGGCCAGGCCCTCGACCAGCCTGTCGATGGTCGCGGGCGTCAGCTGCGGCTTGCCCAGGTCGTCCCACCATTCGGTGTAGCTTTGGGTGAACTGCTCGCAATAGGCGCGCAGGCCCCCT
>NZ_VCBQ01000267.1:0-1282 GCF_006386455.1 Paracoccus sp. FO-3
GTGCGGCGCGATGCATCACCAGGCTCAGGGAGGAGCACCATGAAGAAGACCCATATCGGCGGGCTTGGCCTCGCCGCGCTGGCGGCCGGGCTTGCCGCCCTGCCCGCCGCCGCGCAGACGCTGGAGGACCGCGTCGCCGCGCTCGAGGCGCGCCAGGCCCAGCCGGCCGGCCTGACCACGCCCACCGGCTTCACGCTGAACTTCTACGGCTACGTCAAGGGCGACCTGATCTACGACAACAGCCACGACCTCGGCATCCATTCGGGCGGCATCGCCGGCATCACCGCCGCCAGCACCGAGGATTCCGCCAGCCGCGCCCATGCCTACCAAAGCCGCATCGGCATCCGCGGCGCCCAATCCACCGACATGGGCGAGCTGAAGTTCAACCTCGAGGGCGACTTCCTGGGCGGCGGCGGCGGCACCTTCCGCCTGCGCCACGCCTTCGGCGAGCTGAACGGCCTGCTCGCCGGCCAGACCTGGAGCCTGTTCACCCCGGTGGGCGAGCTGCCGGCCTTCATCGACGCCAACGGCCAGACCGGCGCCCCGGCCTATCGCGTCGGCCAGGTCCGCTATACCGCCGAGTTCGGCGACACCTCGGCCGCGCTCTCGCTCGAAGAGGACAACTCGGCGCTCAAGGACCGCGTCGCCATCGCCGCCGCGGTGACGCAGAAATTCGCGCAGGGCAGCGTGAAGCTGGCCGCGATCTCGCGCAGCCTGGAGCATCCGGTCAACGGCGTCGAATCCAGCTGGGGCGCGACGATCAGCGCCAATGCCAAGCTGTGGCAGGGCGGGCTGATCCAGGCCTCCTACACCCAGGGCGACGGCATTTCCTCGCTGCTGCCGGCCTGGAGCGCGACCTATGCCCCCGAGCTGGACGCGAATGGCCAGGCCATCGGCGCCAAGGGCTACGGCATCGCGCTGAGCCATGCGATCACCCCGCAATTCGAGATCGGCGCGGGCTATGGCGTCAACGACTACGACGATCATGCCGGCGCGGCCGCGGACGGCACCGACAAGCTGAGCGCGGTGCATCTGAACGTCAAGTACAAGCCGGTCAAGCCGGTGACGCTGGGCCTGGAATACATCAGGGCCGAGCGCCGCCAGTTCGACGGCGCCAGGTTCGACAACGACAGGATCCAGTTCGCCGCGCAATACAGCTTCTGAAAATAGGCCCGATCAATCTCTCTCTCTCGTGGAAAAAGGCCGCTGGCGTCCGAAAGGATACCAGCGGCCAACCCGTCCAGGCGGGCCGGGAAAGCCGGGGATCGCGGCTTGCGACCGG
>NZ_VCBQ01000268.1:0-1232 GCF_006386455.1 Paracoccus sp. FO-3
AGCCGAACCCGTTGATCAGACGTTCCCAAAGTTCTTGACTCGTGGCCGTAAAACATGATGCTAATCCTGAGTATGCAGGGACTGGTATGAAGTTAGGGGGCGTCTGAAAAACCTCATATTTTTAGTGTGGTCTGATAAACTTGTGGTGCGTGTCCAAGGAGCCGTTTCGATGCTAAAGCAGCCCGTCCTACCCGGTTTTCGCGATGCGATGAAGAAGAAGCAGACGCGGCGTGAGCTGTTCCTGGCGGAGATGGATGCGGTGGCGCCCTGGGGTCGCCTTCTGGCGCAGATCGAGCCGTACTATCCGAAGGTGGGGCCGAAAGGTGGCCGCCCGCTGATGCCGTTAGAGGTGACGTTGCGGTTGTATTTCCTGCAGAACTGGTATGCCCTGAGCGAGGCGATGGCCGAGGAAATGCTCTACGACAGCGAGGCGATGCGCCGCTTTGCCGGGATCGAATTGGGCGACGACCGTATTCCTGACGAGACCACCATCCTCAACTTCCGCCACCTGCTGGAGCGGCACGGGCTGACCGAGGCGATCTTTGCAGATGTGAACGCGCAACTGGCAGGCAAGGGCATCGGCTTGCGTTCGGGAACGCTGGTCGACGCGACTACTATCGACGCACCGTCCTCGACAAAGAACAAGGCGGGGGGCCGCGATCCGGAGGCGTCATCCACCAAGAAGGGAAATGACTGGTATTTTGGCATGAAGGCGCACATTGGCGTCGATGCTGACAGCGGCGTTGGTCACAGCCTGGATACCTCGACCGCCAAGGTCCACGACAGCCATGTCTGGGACGAGTTGCTGCATGGTGACGAAGACTCGGTCTGGGCCGACAAGAGCTATGTCAGCGCCGAGCGCGAGGCGGCATTCAAGGGGCCGGACAAGGTCTGGGGGCGTCATGCGCAAGGCCCCGAAAGGCGGCAAGCTGCATCCCATCGACGAGCGCATCAACCGGATCATTGCTATGGTTCGGGCCAAGGTCGAGCACCCATTCCGGGCCATCAAGCGCCAGTTTGGCCACGTGAATACCCGTTACCGGGGCCTCGCCAAGAACCGCGCCCAGATCTTCACGCTGTTCGCGCTTGGCAACTTATTCCTGGTGCGAAGAAAGCTGATGGCATGAGGGCGGATCTGCCAAGAATACACCACACCGCCAAAATGGCGGACTTGAAGTCGCTTAACTGGCCGCCAACAAACTGTCTCACGCCTTCCGAACGATCAAACCATA
>NZ_VCBQ01000269.1:0-1229 GCF_006386455.1 Paracoccus sp. FO-3
CGAGCCGCCCCACATGGTCGCGATCCACGAGAACACCTTGATGCCGGTCGGCACGGCGATGGTCATGGTGGCCAGCATGAAATAGGCCTGCTGGGTCAAGGACATGCCGGCGGTATACATGTGGTGCGCCCAGACGACGAAGCCCAGGAAGGCGATGGCCGCCATGGCCAGCACCATCGGCAGGTAGCCGAAGATCGGCTTCCTGGCAAAGGTCGAGACCACATGGCTGATGATGCCGAAACCGGGCAGGATCAGCATGTAGACCTCGGGATGGCCGAAGAACCACAGGATATGCTGGTAAAGCACCGGGTCGCCGCCGCCGGCCGGGTCGAAGAACTGGGTGCTGAAATTGCGGTCCATCAGCAGCATGGTGATCCCCCCGGCCAGCACCGGCAGCGACAAGAGGATCATCCAGGCGGTGATGAAGACGGCCCAGGCGAACAGCGGCACCTTGAACAGCGTCATCCCCGGTGCGCGCATGTTCAGGAAGGTGGTGATGATGTTGATCGCGCCCAGGATCGAGCTGGCGCCCGAGACATGGACGGAAAAGATCGCCAGGTCCATCGCATAGCCGGCCTCGGTCGTGGAGAGCGGCGGATAGAGCACCCAGCCCACGCCCGCGCCGGACTGGTCGTTGCCGCCCGGCGACAGCAGCGAGGCGATGGCAAGAGAGACCCCGCAGACATAGAGCCAATAGCTGAGGTTGTTCAGCCGCGGGAAGGCCATGTCCGGGGCGCCGATGTGCAGCGGCATGAAATAATTGCCGAACCCCCCGAACAGCGCCGGGATCACCACGAAGAACATCATCAGGATGCCGTGATAGGTCACGACGACATTCCACAGATGGCCGTTGGGCGTGCATTCCGCCGAGGCGTCCGCGACCAGCCGCATCCCCTCCAGGCACATGTATTGCACGCCGGGATGCTGCAACTCCATCCGCATGTAGACGGTGAAGGTGACGGCGATCAGCCCGGCCGTCCCGGCGGTGAACAGGTAAAGGATGCCGATGTCCTTGTGGTTCGTCGACATGAACCAGCGGGTGAAGAAGCCCCGCTTCTCTTCGATGCTGTCGCTGATCTGGGCTGACATGGTCCTGTCCTTTATCTGTGCAGGCTCCGGTTTGCGGATACGCGGATGGTCGGGCGCGGCGGCAGGGCGACCTGGCCGGCCCTGCGGCTATCGGCAAGGCCAAGGGTGGCATCGAGCCTCGCGGTGATCCGCCGGGCTGC
>NZ_VCBQ01000027.1:0-53462 GCF_006386455.1 Paracoccus sp. FO-3
CGGGCTTCGGCGCTGCCCTGTCGGCGGCCGGCAACGGCGGCCGTGCGGACGGCACCGGCGAAGGCTACGGCGATGCCGTGGGCGGCAACGGCCTGGGCGGTGCGGCCAATGGCACCACCGGCGGCGCCGGCGGCGCGGCCAGCTCGACCGGCGGCTATGCCCTGGGCGGCAGCGGCATGAACACCAGCAGCGGCAATGGCGGCGACGGCGGCCAGGTGATGTCGGGCGACGGTGGCTATGCTCATGCCGGCACCTGGGGGTCGAACAATGGCGATGACGGCTATGTCAACGGCTATTCGACCGCTTCGGCCGACTCGATCCTGGATACCTCGGCGTTCAACCAGAGCATCGTGATGGGTGCGAACGTGCTGGGCAACACCGTCGACATGACCGTGGTCGGCGGCGATCTCAGCTCGTCGGTGATCGGCCAGGACGATCTGGGCTGACAGGCCCCCACGCGAACGTCCTGCGCAGGGTCTTCCTGCGCAGGTTTCCGTTTAATTGATTTCCCTCGGCCTTGCCGGAATTGTTTTATCGAGGAAGGTGGCAGACATGCTGGTGATCGACGCGACAGAAGAAGCGATCTGGCACTTCATCGGAATTTTCCACCTTGCGGAAGAACATGGGCGGATGCGGATCGAATACGATCGCCTGACCGCCCGGAAGGCCGGCCCCGACCTGGGCCCGGTCGAACCGACCCACCAGGCGGCCGACCATTCCTATCAGCCGCTCGATTACCAGCCCGAGATCCGCTACGCACCGCCCTATCGCCCCGGCGAGGGGCTTTCGGCCGATCCGGCCCCGCCCGTGCTGGTGCTGGACCACCATTTCCCGCGCGCCTCGGTTTCGCCCGAGGTGATGTCCGCCAGCATGCCCAATGCCGGCGTGCCCTGGTCCGCCAAGCCGCCGGGCGGCGTGGTGACGCCGGTGCCGGAATGGGTTCTGCCGGTGCCGGGCTCGGTCGCCGTCATCGTGGTCCAGAAGACCCGGCTGGCCGATGACGACCAGGTGAATGCCGACGCCATGCGCGAGGGGGTGGTCGATCTGCAGCTGTTGACGGACCGGCTGGAATCGCTGGCCGCGCAGGCCGAGCAGCTGGGCATCGCCCTGCCGGTGGCGATGCCGGCGGACGAGCCCGCCTTTCGCCTGATCGCTGAGACCTTCCGCCAGACCGACCTGCCCGAGACCGAAGCCCCCGGCGCCGAGGTCCATGCGCGCCAGGGCGCCGATGCCGAGGGCCTGTACCAGAACGGCGTCAAGGTCGATGCCCGTCCCGACATCGACGCGCTCATGCCCGCATACCGCCAGGAGGTGGCGGCCGAGCAGGCGCGCGAGGCGCAGGAGGGCGCCCCGGTCACCAGCCGCGACGGCCCGACCTCGGCCGGTCCCACCAGCGTTGCCGGCCCCGGCGAGATCGGGCAGGGCCATGACCTGATCCTGGGCAACAATACGCTGATCAACCAGGTCACGATCCATTCCGCCGCGGTGACGGCGCCGGTCGTCGCCGTGGCGGGGGGCGTCTACAGCTACAACATCATCAGCCAGACCAATGTCTGGAGCGATACGGATGCGCTGGGCGGCCTTGCCGCCGCCGCGCAGGGCCAGGCCAGCCCGACGCAGGGGCTGAACTTCGCCAGCTACACCAGCTTCTCGAACCCGATGCCGGTGCCGCAGGGCGACGATGATGCGCCGCAATACTGGGTGACGGCGACGCTGGAGGGCAGCCTCATCAGCATGAACTGGATCGAGCAGTTCAACCTGATGTCGGACAACGACATCGCCTCGATCACGCTTCAGGCCAACCAGACCCTGCTGCTGATGGGCGAGAACGGCGCGCTGAACCACGTCTCGCTGCTGGAGCTGGGGATGAGCTACGATCTCATCATCGTCGATGGCCAGGTCATCAACCTGAACGCGATCCTGCAAACCAACGTGCTGCTGGACGACGACCGCATCATGGTCAGCGACGGCCATGGCGGCAGGATCAGTTCGGGCGACAACCTGCTGATCAACGATGCGACCATCCATCAGGTCGGCCTGTCCGGCGTGGTCGCGACCGGCGCGGACCATGCGGCGATGCTGGCGGGGGCGGCGGCGGGCGATGTCAGCCTGCCGCAATCGGTGCTGAACGATCCCGCCTTCCAGGGCCTGGACCTGGTGCGGGTGCTGCATATCAAGGGCGACATGGTTTCGGTCAACCTGGTGCGGCAGACGAACGTGCTGGGCGATGCCGACCAGATCGAGGTCTATCGCGACGACCTTCTGCAGGCGGGGGGCGAGATCAACGTCGTCACCGGCTCGAACCTGCTGGTGAACGCGGCGGTGATCGCCGAGTTCGGCGTCGATGCGACGATCTATGCCGGTGGCGAGGTCTATTCCGACGCGCTGCTGCACCAGGCCGAACTGGTCATGACCCACGATCCGCTGATGCCCACCCCGCCGCCCGGCCTGGCCAGCGAGGCGGTGCTTTTCCTGGCCGAGGGGATGCTCGGCGACGATGCCGGCGACGGCGATTTCGTGCCGATCGGCACGAATGCCGATGTGCCCGCCGACATCATGCAAACGGTGCTGGCATGACCCGATCCGACAAGACCAGCGAGCGGCTGGTGCTCGAACCCGAGATGTGCGTCGATTGGCAGGGCGAGAAGCCCCGCCCGCCGGCCTCGAAGCCCATGGGCACCGGCCCCACCATCGAGCGGCAGGCCGGGCGCATTCCCCCGGCGCCCGCCACGGTGCAGGCAAAGGACGGCGCCGCCTTCCACAAGCGGGTGTCCGAGCCCGACATCGCCGGGGCGCTGGGCGCGACGATCCGCCGGATCTGGGCCAATATCCTGGGGGTTCTGCTGTTCAGCGGCGTCTCGAACATGCTGGTGCTGGCGATCCCGATCTACCTGTTCCAGATCTCGGACCGGGTGCTGACCAGCCGCTCGATCGACACGCTGGTCATGCTGACGGTGGTGATCGTCGGCGCCGTGCTGCTGCAGGTGGTGTTCGACGCCATCCGGCGCGGCATGCTGCTGCGCAGCTCGGTCGACATCTCGGCCCGGCTGGGCGCGCCCATCCTGTCGGCGGCGGCGCGCGCCTCGCTGCAAAGCGCCGGGCAGGAATACCAGACGCTGGGCGATCTGCAGCAGGTGCGCAGCTTCCTGGTCTCGGGCACGCTGCTGTCGCTGCTGGACCTGCCCTTTGCGCCGCTGTTCATCCTGGCGATCTTCCTGGTCCATCCGCACCTGGGCCTGATGGTGCTGACCACGGCGGTCCTGCTGATGGCCATCGCGATGATGAACCAGCGCGCCACCGCGAAATCCTTTGCCGAGGCGAACCGGCACCTCAGCCGCGCCAACCTGCACCTGGATTCGATGATGCGCAATTCGCAGATCATCAACGCGCTGGCGATGATCCCCGAGGCCGTGACCATCTGGGGCCGCGACGCCGCCAGCTCGATGACGGCGCAGGTGCGCGCCCAGGACCGCAACATCGCCTTTGCCGGCGCCTCGCGTGCGGTGCGGCTGCTGACGCAGGTGGGACTGCTGGGCTGGGGCGCCTACCTGGCGCTGCACGGCGAGATCACCGGCGGCATGGTCATCGCCGCCTCGATCATCGCCGGCCGCGCGCTGGCCCCCATCGAGGGCGCCATCGAGGGCTGGAACCACGTGCTCTTGTCGCGCGCCGCCTATGGCCGCATCTCGGCGCTGCTGAAATCCTCGCCGCTGAACCAGCAGCGGCTGAAGCTGCCCCATCCCGAGGGGCGGCTGGATGTCGAGCGGCTGCTCTACGTCCCGAACGGGACCAAGCGGGTGGTGCTGAACGCGATCACATTCTCGCTGAACCCCGGCGCATCGCTGGCCATCGTCGGCAATTCCGGCGCCGGCAAGACGACGCTGGGCAAGATGCTGGTCGGTTCGATCCTGCCCACCTCGGGCAGCGTGCGGCTGGACCTGATGGACCTGCGCAACTGGGACCAGCGCCAGCTGGGCCAGTGCATCGGCTATCTGCCGCAGGACGTGCAGCTGTTCCCCGGCACCATCAAGGACAACATCGCCCGGATGCGGCCCGACGCCCGCGACGAAGAGATCTACCAGGCCGCGGTGCTGGCCGATGTCCACGACATGATCGCCAAGCTGCCCGAGGGCTACGAGACCATCGTGGCCGCCGACGGATCGCCGCTGTCGGGCGGGCAGAAGCAGCGCATCGGCCTGGCGCGGGCCTTTTTCGGCGGCCCCCGCCTGGTGGTGCTGGACGAGCCGAACTCGAACCTCGACACGGCGGGGGACCGCGCGCTGTCCAGGGCGATGGCGCTGGCCAAGAAGGACGGCATCACCATGATCGTCGTGACGCAGAAATACCAGCTGCTCCAGGACGTGGACAACATCATGCTGCTGGCCGACGGGCAGATCGCCGCCTTCGGCGCGCGCGACCAGATGCTGGAGCGGCTGGCGAGCCGCAAGCAGCCGCCGGGCAACCAGCCCCCCGCCATGGCCCGCCCGCCGCAAGCCCCGCAGGCCCAGGCCCCGCAACCCCAGGCTGCCCAGCCGCAAGCCGCCCCGCCCCAGGCAGGGCCGGGCCGGCAGCCCGCGACACCCCCCGCACCGGAGGCAGGCCGATGACCAGCAGATCCGACCCCGACGGCCTCTATGACCGGGTTCCGCGCTCGGTGACGCGGCATCTGGTCTTTGGCATCGCCCTGCTGGTGCTGTCCCTGGGCGGGTTCGGCACCTGGGCCTTCCGGGCGCCGCTTGCCGCGGCGGTGATGGCGCCGGGCAGCTTCGTCGCCACCGGCCGCAACAAGATCGTCCAGCACCTGGAAGGCGGCATCATCCGCGAGATCCTGGTCGACGAGGGCGAGGAAGTGACCGAGGGCCAGGTGCTGATCCAGCTGGACCGCACCGCCGCCATCGCCAACCGGCGCGAGCTGGAATTGCGCCGCGCCCGGCTCGAGGCGATCAGCGCCCGGCTGCGGGCGGAATATGCCGGCGCCGAGACGCTGGTCTTCGACGGCTTCCTGCAGGAATATGAGGACGAGCCCAGCTTTGCCGCCATCATGGCCGAACAGCAGGCGGCCTTTCGCGCCGCCCGCGCCCGGCTGGATGGCGAGGTCATCCTGCTGCAAAGCAATATCGCCGCCAGCCGGTCGCGCATCGAGGGCTACCAGGGCCAGCTGGCCGCCATCGAGACCCAGCTTGCCCTGCTGCGCGAGGATCACGGCGCTCGCGACACGCTGCTGCAGCGCGGGCTGGTGCGGCGCAGCGACGTCAACGTCCTGGCGCGGGCCATCGCCGATGCCGTGGGCGAGGGGGGCCGCATCAGGGCGCTGATCGCCGAGACGGAAGAGGCCGTGCGCAAGGCCGAAAGCGAGATCGAGCAGGCGCTGACCCAGCACAAGCAGGCCGCGCTGAACGAAAGCCAGGGCATCGAGGCCGAGCTGGACAGCGTCCGCGAGCAATCGCTGAAGGCGCAGGACGTGCTGGAGAGGGCCTATATCACCTCGCCCGTGTCGGGGACCATCGTGCGCATGCATTACCACACGCCCGGCGGGGTGATCGAGGCGGGCAAGCCGATCCTCGAGATCCTGCCGCAGGATGCGCCGCTGATCATCGAGACCCATGTCGCGCGCACCGACATCGACGAGATCGAGGTCGGGCAGAAGGCGGCGGTGCGGCTGACTTCGCTGAACCAGCGCACCACCCCGGTGCTTCAGGGCCACCTGGTCTATGTCTCGGCCGATGCGCTGGCCACGCAGACCGACGGTATCCAGCGCGAGGTCTATGTGGTGCGCATCGACCTGCCGCCCTCGGAGCTTGGGCGGGTGCATGGCTTCCGGCCGACGCCGGGGATGCCGGCGGAGGTCATGATCGAGACCTCGGCCCGGACCTTCGCGCAATACCTGGTCAAGCCGATCGAGGACAGCCTGTCGCGGGCCTTCCGCGAGAATTAGCCTTGGCGGCGGCGGGCCGGCCCGGCAGTGCCGGTTGGCGTGGCTTTCGGCGCGGAACCGGCCTTGGCATTGAAAGGAAAGGATAATTTCCCGCGCAGCGGCCCGGTTTGCCGCGGCACCCCTGCGGGCCGGTCCGGCGGCGGGCCGGGCTGGGGATTGCCCCTTGCCCGGCCTGCGGCTATCGCAGGCAAAAAGGGGTCCGGCAATCATGAGCTTCAACACCTTCGGTCGCGTCTTCACCTTCACCACCTGGGGCGAAAGCCACGGCCCGGCGCTGGGCGCCACGGTGGACGGATGCCCGCCGGGCGTGGCGCTAGACGAGGGCTGGATCCAGCAATTCCTGGACCGCCGCCGCCCCGGCAGTTCGAAATTCA
The DNA here is from genome assembly GCF_006386455.1 of Paracoccus sp. FO-3. Lineage (NCBI taxonomy): Bacteria > Pseudomonadati > Pseudomonadota > Alphaproteobacteria > Rhodobacterales > Paracoccaceae > Paracoccus > Paracoccus sp. FO-3. The sequence goes on from NZ_VCBQ01000027.1 coordinate 6,310, forward strand.
CCACGCAGCGGCAGGAGCCGGACCGGGTGCGCATCCTCTCGGGCGTCTTCGAGGGAAAAACCACCGGCACGCCGATCCAGCTGATGATCGAGAACACCGACCAGCGCAGCAAGGATTACGGCGAGATCGCCCAGGCCTTCCGCCCTGGCCATGCCGACATCGCCTATCATCTGAAATACGGCATCCGCGACTATCGCGGCGGCGGCCGTTCCAGCGCGCGCGAGACGGCGGCGCGGGTCGCGGCGGGCGGCGTCGCCCAGGCGGTGCTGCGCGAGCTGGCGCCGGGGCTGAAGATCACCGGCTACATGGTGCAGATGGGCGAGCTGCATTTGGACCGGGCGAATTTCGACGCGGCCGAGATCGGCAACAACCCGTTCTTTCTGCCCGACGCCTCGGCCGTGCCGGCCTGGGAGGATTACCTCAACGCCATCCGCAAGGCGCAGGACAGCGTCGGCGCCGCCGTCGAGGTGCTGGTCCAGGGCTGCCCGCCGGGGCTGGGCGCGCCGGTCTATGCCAAGCTGGACACCGACCTGGCCGCCGCGATGATGTCGATCAACGCGGTCAAGGGCGTCGAGATCGGCGAGGGCATGGCCGCCGCCGCCCTGACCGGGACCGCGAATGCCGACGAGATCCGCATGGGTAACGAAGGCCCGCGCTTCCTTTCGAACCATGCCGGCGGCATCCTGGGCGGCATCTCGACCGGGCAGGACATCCTGGTGCGATTCGCCGTCAAGCCGACCAGCTCCATCCTGACCCCGCGCCGCACCATCGACCGGCGGGGCGAGGAGATCGAGCTGATCACCAAGGGCCGCCACGATCCCTGCGTCGGCATCCGCGCCGTGCCCATCGCCGAGGCCATGGCGGCCTGCGTGATCCTGGACCACCTGCTGCTCGACCGGGCGCAGACCGGCGGGCAGCGCGGCCGGATCGGCTAGGCAAGGCGCGCGACGGGCGGGGAAGGGGAGGGGAACGCCGTTCCCCTCTTGGCCCGTTCCGGGCCAATTCACCCCATGGGGTATTTGGAAAACGGAGAAGGCCCTGGCGCGGCGGGTTTCAGCCGTTCACCGTTTTGCAGATACCCCTGCATTGTTGCGGAACTGTTACATTGCTTTCGCATAACCGTCGCACCGGCGTTCTAGAGAACGCACAGGCCGAATCCGGCCCCATGGAAATGTCAGGAGTGATCCTATGAAATCCGCGAAATTCACCGTGTCGGCGCTGGCCGTGATCGCCGCTTCGGCCACGGCTGCCGCCGCCCGCGACCAGATCCAGGTCTCGGGCTCGTCCACGGTGCTGCCCTATTCGACCATCGTCGCCGAGGCCTTTGGCGAGAATACCGATTTCCCGACCCCGGTGGTGGAATCGGGCGGCTCCTCGGCCGGGCTGAAGAAATTCTGCGAGGGCGTGGGCGAGAACACCATCGACATCGCCAACGCCAGCCGCCCGATCAAGGCCAGCGAGATCGAGGCCTGCAAGGCCGCCGGCGTGACCGAGATCATGGAAGTCCGCATCGGCTATGACGGCATCGTCTTTGCCAGCGACATCGAAGGCAACGACTTTGCCTTCACCCCGGCCGACTGGTTCAACGCGCTGGCGGCCGAAGTCGTGGTCGACGGCAAGGTCGTTGCGAACCCCCATGCCAAGTGGAGCGACATCCGCGCCGAGTTGCCCGACCAGGAGATCCTGGCCTTCGTGCCCGGCACCAAGCACGGCACCCGCGAGGTCTTCGAGGAAAAGGTGATCGCCGCGGGCTGCGAGGAATCGGGCGCCGCCGAGGTGCTGAAGGCCGAGAAGGGCGAGGACGAGGGCGCATCGGCCTGCATGGCGCTGCGCACCGACGGCAAGTCCATCGACATCGACGGCGACTATACCGAGACCCTGGCCCGCATCCAGTCGGCCAAGAACGGCATCGGCGTCTTCGGCCTGTCCTTCTATGAGAACAACACCGACAAGCTGAAGGTCGCGACCATGGCCGGGGTCAACCCCTCGACCGAGACCATCGCCTCGGGCGAATACCCGGTTTCGCGTCCGCTGTTCTTCTATGTCAAGAAGCAGCATATCGGCACCGTGCCGGGGCTGAAGGAATTCGCGGAATTCTTCGTCTCGGACGAGCTGGCCGGGCCGGAAGGGCCGCTGGCCGCCTATGGGCTGGTGGCCGACCCGGAACTGGCCGTGACCCAGGCCGCCGTCGCCGACGAGGCGATCCTTTCCGAATGACCTGCCGGGCGCGGGGGGCTGCCCCCCGCGCCCGTTCCGTTTCCCTGGCTCGAGGGCTCACATGCCTGTCTCATGGACCTTGCTCGTCGTCCTTGCCCTTGCCGGCGCGGGCTATCTTGTCGCCCGCGCGCGCGTCGTCGCGATGGCCGGGGGCGATGTGCGGCGGCTGCATTCGCGGCCCAGCTATCACGGCTGGAACGCCGCCCTGCTGACGGCGCTGCCGGCGCTGTTCCTGATCGCGATCTGGCGCTTCGTGCAGCCGGCGGCGAACCCGACGCCCGTCGCCATCCTGGCGCTGGTGCTGGCCGCGGCCGGGCTGGGCCTTGCGCTTTTCCGCGCCGCGCCGGGCTTTCGCGCCCGCAACGCGGTCGAAACCATGGTCAAGGGCCTGCTGATCCTGTGTTCCAGCATCGCCATCCTGACCACCGCCGGGATCGTCTTTTCGATGCTGTTCGAAACCGGGCATTTCTTCCAGAAATATTCCTGGCACGAGTTCTTCTTTGGCACCACCTGGTCGCCGCGTTTCGGCGGCGGCTCGCAGCTGGGCATCCTGCCGCTGCTGTGGGGCACGATCTACATCTCGCTGATCGCGCTGGCGGTCTCGGTGCCGATCGGGCTGTTCGCGGCGATCTACATGTCCGAATACGCCTCGGCCAGGCTGCGCGGCGTGGCCAAGCCCATGATCGAGGTGCTGGCCGGCATCCCGACCATCGTCTACGGCCTTTTCGCGCTGATTACCGTGGGCCCGATGCTGCGCGACTACTTCGCCCAGCCGCTGGGCCTGGGCAATTCCGGCTCGTCGGTGATGACGGCGGGGCTGGTCATGGGCATCATGCTGATTCCCTTCGTCAGCTCGCTGTCGGACGACATCATCAACGCCGTGCCGCAATCCTTGCGCGACGGCGCGCTGGGCCTGGGCTCGACGCAATCGGAAACCGTGCGCAAGGTGGTGCTGCCCGCCGCGCTGCCGGGCATCGTCGGCGCCGTCCTGCTGGCCGCGTCCCGCGCCATCGGCGAGACGATGATCGTCGTGCTGGGCGCGGGGGCCGCCGCCCGCATGGACCTGAACCCGTTCGAGGCCATGACCACGATCACCGTCAAGATCGTCAGCCAGCTGACCGGCGACAACGATTTCGCCGCGCCCGAGACGCTGGTCGCCTTTGCGCTGGGGCTGACCCTTTTCGTCATCACGCTGGGGCTGAACATCGTCGCCCTCTACGTCGTGCGCAAATACCGGGAGCAATACGAATGAGCGACGCAACCCTGCAAGGCGCGCAGCCCCGCCCGTCGCTGCTGGCCGCCGACCCGCGCACCCGCAAGCGCAACGCCGCCGAGGCGCGGTTCCGCGCCTATGGGCTGGGCGCCATCCTGGTCTCCATGGTGATGCTGGTGATCCTGCTCTTCACCATCCTGACCGGCGGCATCGGCGCCTTTCGCCAGACCTACCTGGAAATCCCGGTCGCGCTGGACGCGGCGCAGCTGGACAAGAACGGCAACCGCGACCCCGCCGACCTGCGCAAGGTCCTGACCCTGACCTATGGCAAGATCCTGCAGCAATCGCTGGAACAGTCCATCGCCGACAAGGGCATCGCCATCGCCGAGCTGTCCGACAAGGACGTCTCGGGCCTGATCTCGAAAGAGGCCTCGGCGCAGCTGCGCAACCGCGTGCTGGCCGACCCCGAGCTGATCGGCCAGACCGTCGAGGCCCGCGTGCTGGTGAACGGCCGGGTCGACGGCTATTACAAGGGCCGCGTCAGCATGGAAAGCGCGGCGCGCGACGCCAATACCTCGCCGGCGCAGCTGCAACTGGCCGATGCGCTGAAGGCGCAGGGCATGCTGGCGACCCAGTGGAACTGGTCCTTCCTGACCAGCCCCGACGCCTCGGACCAGCGCCCCGAGGCCGCCGGCGTCGGCATCGCCATCCTCGGCTCGCTCTACATGATGCTGGTGGTGCTGGTGCTGTCGGTGCCGATCGGCGTCGCCGCCTCGATCTACCTGGAGGAGTTCGCGCCCAAGAACCGCTGGACCGACATCATCGAGGTGAATATCTCGAACCTGGCCGCGGTGCCCTCGATCGTCTTCGGCATCCTGGGCCTTGCCGCCTTCATCAACTTCGCCGGGCTGCCGCAATCGGCGCCCATCGTCGGCGGCCTGGTGCTGACCCTGATGACGCTGCCCACCATCATCATCGCCACCCGCGCGGCGCTGAAGGCGGTGCCGCCCTCGATCCGCGACGCGGCGCTGGGGGTGGGGGCGTCCAAGATGCAGTCGGTGTTCCACCACGTCCTGCCGCTGGCCATGCCGGGCATCCTGACCGGCACCATCATCGGCCTGGCCCAGGCCCTGGGCGAGACCGCGCCGCTCTTGCTGATCGGCATGGTGGCCTTCGTCAAGAACTTCCCCTCGGCCCCGCCGGACGGGCTGTTCGAACCCGCCTCGGCCCTGCCGGTCCAGGTCTACAACTGGACCCAGCGCGCCGACCCCGCCTTCATCGAGCGCGCCTCGGGGGCGATCATCGTGCTGCTGGTGTTCCTGCTCTGCATGAACCTGCTTGCCATTCTCCTGCGCCGCAAGTTCGAGCGCCGGTGGTAATCTCGGGAAGGAGACCCGATATGAACGACATGAGACTTCTGGAGCGCAGCGTGGACCAGTCGGAAATCAAGATCGCCGCCCGCGACGTGCAGGTCTGGTATGGCGAAAAGCACGCGATCAAGGACGTGAACGTCGATCTGCTGGACAAGACCGTGACCGCCTTCATCGGTCCCTCGGGCTGCGGCAAGTCCACCTTCCTGCGCTGCCTGAACCGCATGAACGACACCATCGACATCAGCCGGGTCGAGGGCAAGATCACGCTCGACGGCGAGGACATCTACGACAAGCGCGTGGACCCGGTGCAGCTGCGCGCCCGCGTCGGCATGGTGTTCCAGAAGCCGAACCCCTTTCCCAAGTCGATCTATGACAACGTGGCCTATGGCCCGCGCATCCACGGCCTGGCCCGCAACCGTGCCGAGCTGGAAGAGATCGTCGAGAAATCGCTGCGCGGCGCGGCGCTGTGGAACGAGGTCAAGGACCGGCTGAACGATCCCGGCACCGGCCTGTCGGGCGGACAGCAGCAGCGGCTTTGCATCGCCCGCGCCGTGGCGACCCAGCCCGAGGTGCTGCTGATGGACGAGCCCTGCTCGGCGCTGGACCCCATCGCCACCAGCCAGGTCGAGGAGCTGATCGACCAGTTGCGCGCCCAGTTCTCGGTGGTGATCGTGACCCATTCCATGCAGCAGGCGGCCCGCGTCAGCCAGAAGACCGCCTTCTTCCACCTGGGCAACCTGGTGGAATACGGCAACACCGACGACATCTTCACCAATCCGCGCGATCCGCGCACCGAAAGCTATATCTCGGGCCGCATCGGCTAGGCCGGAAAGGGATCTGACATGAACAACGAACGCCACATCCTGTCCGCCTTCGACCGTGACCTGGAAACCGTGCAGGCCCTGGTCGTCAAGATGGGCGGCATGGTCGAAAGCGCCATCCACGACGCCGCCATCGCGCTGGAAACCCGCGACGGCGAGCTGGCCGACGACATCCGCCGCCGCGACAAGGCCATCGACGCGCTGGAGCATCAGATCAACGAGGAGGCGGCGCGCCTGATCGCGCTGCGGGCGCCGCGGGCGACCGACCTGCGCATGGTGCTGTCGGTCATCAAGATCTCGCATATCCTCGAGCGGGTGGGCGATTACGCCAAGAACATCGCCAAGCGCAGCAACGTGCTGGCCGACATGCCCGCCATCGACGGCGCCGGCATGGCGCTGCGGCGCATGTCCGCCACGGTCGAGGCGATGATGAAGGACGCGCTGGACAGCTATATCCAGCGCGACGCCGCGCTGGCCGCCGACGTGCGCAAGCGCGACCTCGAGGTGGACCAGATGTATAACGCGCTGTTTCGCGAGTTCCTGACCCATATGATGGAAGACCCGCGCAACATCACCGCCTGCATGCACCTGCATTTCATCGCCAAGAACATCGAGCGCATGGGCGACCACGCCACCGGCATCGCCGAGCAGGTGATCTACCTGGCCACGGGCGAGCTGCCCGAGGATCCGCGCCCCAAGGGCGAAAGCGTGCCGCGCATGGAGGGGGCCTGATCCATGGCGCAGACCCAACCCTGTGTCCTGGTCGTCGAGGACGAGGGCGCGCAGCGCGAGGTGCTGAAATACAACCTCGAGGCCGAGGGCTTCGACGTCGTGCTGGCCGAGAACGGCGACGAGGCCATGCTGCTGGTGGCCGAGGAGCAGCCCGACCTGATCGTGCTGGACTGGATGCTGCCCAATGTCAGCGGCATCGAGATCTGCCGCCGGGTCAAGGCCGATCCCTCGACGCGGCAGATCCCGATCATCATGCTGTCGGCGCGTTCCGAAGAGGTGGACCGGGTGCGCGGGCTGGAGACCGGTGCCGACGACTATGTGGTCAAGCCCTATTCCGTGGTCGAGCTGATGGCGCGGCTGCGCACCCAGCTGCGCCGCACCCGGCCGGCCTCGATGGGCGAAAGGCTCAGCTTCGGCGACATCATCCTGGATGCGGGCGAGCATCGGGTGTTCCGCGCCGGCCAGCCGCTGCACCTGGGCCCGACCGAATTCCGCCTGCTCTCGACGCTGATGGAAAAGCCCGGCCGGGTCTGGACGCGCGAGCAATTGCTGGACCGGGTCTGGGGCCGCGACATCTATGTCGACACCCGCACCATCGACGTCCATGTCGGCCGGCTGCGCAAGGCGCTGATGGCCCATGGCGGCGACAACCCGGTGCGCACGGTGCGCGGCACCGGCTATTCGCTGGGCTGAGGATCCGGCCACCGCCGTTTTCCCGCCCGTTGCCATGGCTGGCGGCCCCCGCCTGCATGCGGGGCCGGTGCGGCCAAGGGGCTTAGAGCTTTCCAGGCTTACCTCGCCAGGGAGCCTCGATCCGCGAAATCCTGCGGCCGCAGCTCCGGCCCGGTCCTGAGCTGGCGGATGCCCGGCGGACCGCAGCGCGCCAAGCCTTCGCAGAGGAGCGCCGGCGGTTCGGGAGTGCCGCGTGGCTTCCAGGTTCTGCACTCGCAAGCGGGCTTCCGTTTGGGAACGGTTCGTGCTTCGAGCGTCTTGCGGAGCTTGAATGGCACCTCTCGCGCTGAGGGATCGGGAATGGGCGCGGATTGCACCGCTTCTTCCCGACAAGCCTCGTGGCCTTGCGCGGACGGACGACCGGCGCGTCCTGAACGGGATCTTCTCCATCCTGCGGACAGCGCCGGCCCTGGCGCGACCTTCCCAAGCGTTACGGTCCACATGCGACCGCTTCCAGCCGATGGGTCAGGGTGGGCGTTTGGCTTGGGGTTTTCGAGGCATTGGCGGCCGCTTCGCTCCAGTCGATGCCGTTGATCGACAGTTCCATCATCCGGGCTCACCAGCATGCCGCCGGCGAAAAGGGGCCCCGGATCATGCCATTGGCCGCTCTCGTGGAGGACTGACCAGCAAAATCCATGTTGTGCTCGACGAAAGCGGACTGCCGGTTCGCCTCGTTCCTGCGGCGGGCCAGGCTTCCGACAAGGTGCGGCGCCCGCGCTGCTTGAACAGCCGCCCGCCGCCTGCATCGTCGCTGCCGGTCGCGGCTATCACGGGCAGCACCTGGTCGATCTGGTTGCCCGACGGGACGGGCAAGCCCAGATCCCCACCCAGCGCGACCGCAAGGTCCAGCGATCGCTCGACCCAGCAGCCATCTGCCGCTAGGGTCTACGGGTCTACGGGTCTACGGGTCTTGCCGATCCGGGGAACTTCCCTTCCGATTGCCGGGTCGTGCAGACGGCAACCGCCAGCCGCGGGAACTGGTCCCGCGGCTGGCTTTCGGTCTCGCGGCTGCGGGCTTGAGCTCCCGCACCCCACGCCCGCAGTCAGTTCTGCGCCAGCAGGTCGGTGATGCGGCGCACGGCGACGCGGCGGTTCTGCCGCTCGGGCCCGTCGGTCGACACCAGCAGGAACTGCTCGCCATAGCCCTGCACCACCATGTTCTCGGGCGGCACCTGGAAATATTCCGCCAGCGCCAGCGCCACCGATTCCGCCCGGCGGTCGGACAGCGCCAGGTTGGCGGCATCCGAGCCGACGGCATCGGTATAGCCCTCGATCATGTAGATCTCGCGCGGGTTCTGGTCGATGCTGTCGCGGATCACCTTGCCCAGCGTCGCCAGTTGCTGCGCCTGGTCGGGGGTGATCGCCGAGGAGCCGGTGTCGAAGGTGATCTCGGGCACGTTCACCGGCGCGACCAGGGCGCGGACCTCGGGGATGTTGCGGACCTGGCCCAAGCTGAAGCGGCGGTCCACCGCCGCCTCGCGGTTCAGCGCCTCGCGCAGCGCGGCCTCGTCCAGCCGCTCGCGGTTGATGCGGACCGGCGGCGGCGCCGGCAGGGTCGAGATCTGCACCGGCTGCGCCTGGGTATCGTCGATCAGCCGGGTTTCGGTGCCATCGGCACGCAGCAGGGTGCGGCGCAGGATGTTCATGTTCGCGTCGCGGATGGTGACGACCCGGCTGCCGTCGGCACGCACCACCGTGGTCCGGGTCGAGCCGTCGTCGAAGGTTTCCGTCTGCACGTTCGAGCCGGGCCGGTACAGCAGGGTATTGTCGTCCTTGATCACCTGCTGGCTGCCGTCGGGCAGGGTGACGACCACCCGGTCGCCGGTGTTCAGCGCCACATGGCGGTCGTTGGACAGCATCTTGCCGACCGCCATCCCGGCCGCACCGGCAAGCAGCAGCTTGGCGATGTCCTTGACCGTGTCGTCGTCATCGTCGTCCTGGCGCGCCTCCTGCGCTTGCGGATCGGCGGCGGGCTGCTGTTGCTGTTGCATGCCCTGCATGACCGAGGTGGCGAATTCCTCGGCCGAACTGCGGGCGTTTTCCTCGGTGATCTGCATCTCGTCCAACTGGCCCTGCGCCGGTTCGGCATCGCCGGCGGCCAGGGCGGCGGCTGCCGCGGGGGCCGCTTCCTCGGCCGCGCGCTGCGCGACGGCGTTCGGCTGCGCCTGGGCCTCGGGTGCCTGCACCTCGGCGGCCTGTTCCGGCTGGCCTTGCTCGGGTTGGGGCTGCTCCGGTTGGGCCTGCCCGGTTTGGGCCTGCCCGGTCTGGCCTTGCTCGGGCGCGGTCTCTTCGGGTTGCGTGGGCTGGCCGTCGGCCTGTTCCTGCAAGCGGCGCTCCAGCTCTTGTGCATCGGGGCGCGGTTCTTCGCCCGTGGCCTGTTCGCCGGGCAGGGCCTGCTCCGAGGGCTGGTCCGATTCGGGCCCGGTCTCTTGCGCCTGCTCTTGCAGACGGCGTTCCAGTTCCTGCGCATCGGGGGTCTGGGAAGGCTGGGCCTCATCCGCGCGGGCCGGGTCGGCCGGCGGTTCCGCCTGCCCGGCCGATTGCGGCTGTTCGGCCGAGGTCTCGGCCTCGAGCGCCTTCTTCAGCGCCTCGGCGTCCTGGGCCGGTTCGGCCTGCCCGGCCTGGCCGGCATCCTGCGGCGTGGCCGCATCCGGCTTTTGCGCGGGGGCGGGATCGGTCGTGGTCACGGCTTCGGGCGTATCCGGCTTGGGCGCAGGCTCGCCTTGCGGGGCCGCCTGCTCGGGTTGCGCGACCTGGGGCTTGGCCGGCGGCTCGGCCGCCTCGACCACCGGGGGCTTGGGTTGCGGCTCCTCGGCCTGGGTCACTTCGGGCTTGGGTGCGGGGGAAGGGGCCGGCTGCTCTTGCGGTGCGACCTCGCCCTGGGCCTGCGGCTCTGCGGCCGGTTCGGCGCCGGGTTCTGCGGCAGGTTCCGCGGGGGCTTCGGTTTCGGCGCCCTGCGCCTGCGGCTCGGCGGGGGCCTCGCCCTCGGCCTGCGGCTGTTCGGCCGGTTCCGGGGCAGGCTCTGCCGCGGGTTCGGGCGGCTCTTGCGGCTGCCCGGCCTCGGCCCCAGCTTGCTGGTCCGGCGGCAGGATGACCTGTTCGTCAGCGCCTTGGCCCTGCTGGTCCTGCGCCACCGCCAGTTGCGGGGCGATCAGGGACAGGCAGGTCACCATCGCGGTCGTGGTCTTGTAGATGCGGCGCATGTCGGTCCTCTTTTTCCGATGGTCGCTTGATCCCGGATCAACCGTCGGCCATCGGTGCAGTTCCCCAACAAGCGCGTGACCGCAGCGTGATCGGAGAGGCGAGGGGCCTCAGCCGCCGCTCAACGCCAGCCTGCCGCCGGCCATGCGCTGCACCCGGCCCGACAGTTCCAGCGCCAGGATCGCGGGGGCAAGGACCGCGGCGGGCACCCCCAGGTCGCGGATCAACATGTTCTCTTCGGTCGGGCTGGGGCCAAGCCGCGCCAGGATCCGCCCCTCCAGGTTCACCGGGCCGCCGGCGTCGCGCGGCTGGTGCGTCGCCACCGGGCGGGGGGTGTCGTGGCCCAGTTCCGCAAGCCGGCGGGCGACGGCGGCCGGCTGCCTGACCCGCCCGGAGACCGGGGCGGTCGGGGTAGGGGCCGGCGCGGGCTGTTCCGCCGCGGCCGCCGGGGCGTTCGATTGCAAGGCCGCCAGCACATCGGCGGAATTGCGCACCAGCAAGGCGCCGTCGCGGATCAGCGCATTGCAGCCGGCGGCCCGCGCATCCATCGGATGGCCCGGCACCGCCATCACCTCGCGCCCCTGGTCCAGCGCGCAGCGCGCGGTGATCAGGCTGCCCGAGCGATGCGCGGCCTCGACCACGACCACGGCGCGCGACAGGCCCGAGATGATGCGGTTGCGGGCCGGGAAATGCCGGGCCACGGGTTCCGTCCCCGGCGGCTGTTCGGTGACGAGCAGGCCGGTTTCGCAGATCGCCTCGGCCAGGGCCGCGTTTTCGCTGGGATAGATCATGTCGATGCCGCCGGCCATGACCGCGATGGTGCCGCCGTGCAGCGCGGCCTCATGCGCGACGGTGTCGATGCCGCGCGCCAGCCCGGCGACGACCGCCGTGCCCGATTGCGACAGGCCCGCGGCCATGCCCCGCGCCATGCGCAGGCCCAGCGACGAGGCATTGCGCGCGCCGATCACCGCCACGGGCATGCGTTGCAGCACTGCCATGTCGCCGCGCAGCCACAGCACCGGCGGCGCCTCGGCCACCGTGCGCAGCAGGGCGGGGTAATCCGGGTCGCCCCAGGTCACCAGCCGGGCGCCGGCGCGGCGGCCGGCCGCGATCTCGGCCTCGGCGACCGAAAGGGGGCAGGGGGTGTAGTCCTGGATCCCCGCGGCCTGGGCCATCGCGGGCAGGGCGGCCAGCGCCGCCTGGGCGCTGCCATGTTCGCCCAGCAGCCGGTGGAAGGTCGCCGGCCCCACCTTGCGAGAGCGGATGAGGCGCAAGGCCGCAAGCCCCTCCCCTTTTGGGCGGGGTCCGTGGTGGGGGTCCAAGGAAAGCTGCCTTGCCATCATGTTCCATGCCTCTGCCTGATCCGCAGGCCGAAACATCGCATGGCAAAGGTTAAGAATGGGTTAGCCGGCGAAGAATTTCTTCAACCCCTTGGAATCGCGGCTGTTCAGGTCGCCGAGCCGCCGATGGTCAGCCCGCCGATGCGCAGCGTGGGCAGGCCGACGCCGACCGGAACCCATTGCCCCTGCTTGCCGCAATTGCCGATTCCCGGATCCAGCGACAGGTCGTTGCCGATGGCGCGGATCTGCCCCAGCGCGGTCGCGCCGTCGCCGATCAGGGTCGCGCCGCGGATCGGGTCGCCGACCTGGCCGTTCTTCACCCGATAGGCCTCGGTGCAGGAGAACACGAACTTGCCGTTGGTGATGTCCACCTGCCCGCCGCCGAAGCCGACCGCATAGATGCCGTCCTCGAGCCCGGCAAGGATCGAGGCCGGATCCTCGGACCCCGCCAGCATGAAGGTATTGGTCATGCGCGGCATGGGCGCATGGGCATGGCTTTGCCGGCGCCCGTTGCCGGTCGGCGCCACCCCCATCAGCCGGGCGTTCTGCCGGTCCTGCATGTAGCCGACCAGGATCCCGTCCTCGATCAGGACGTTGCGGCCGGGGGGCGTGCCCTCGTCATCGACCGAGATCGAGCCGCGCCGGTCGGGAATGGTGCCGTCGTCGACCACGGTCACGCCGGGCGCGGCGACGCGCCGGCCCATCAGCCCGGCAAAGGCGGAGTGCCCCTTGCGGTTGAAATCCCCCTCGAGCCCGTGGCCCACGGCCTCGTGCAGCAGGATGCCGGGCCAGCCCGGCCCCAGCACCACGTCCATCACGCCTGCAGGCGCCGGGACCGAGCGCAGGTTGACCAGCGCGATGCGCAGCGCCTCGCGCACCAGCCCCTGCCAATGCTCGGCCGCGACCAGGCCCGTAAGGCCGATGCGCCCGCCGCCGCCGGCGGTTCCCGATTCGCGCCGCGCGTTGGATTCCACGATGACCGAGACGTTCAGCCGCGCCATCGGACGGATGTCGGTGGCCAGCCCGCCCTCGGGGCGCAGGATCGCCACTTCCTGCACCGAAGTCGCGATGCTGGCCGAGACCTGGACCACCCGCGGGTCCAGTCCGCGCGCGAATGCGTCGATTTGCCGCAGAAGCGCCACACGGGCGGCAAAGGGCACCTCTTCGGCCGGGTCGATGGCGGCGTAAAGCGGGCGGATTTCGCCTTGCGGTGGCAAGGCCAGCGTGCCGCCGCCGGCGCCGACCGCCAGCCGCACCGTCTGGGCCGCCTTCTTCAGCGCGGCCTCGTCGATCTCGGTCGAATGGGCATAGCCCGTCACCTCGCCGCGCACGGCGCGCAGGCCAAAGCCCTGTTCGGCGTCATAACTGGCGGTGCGCAGCCGGCCGTCGTCGAAGACCAGCGCCTCGGAACGCGCGCGTTCCAGGAAAAGTTCGCCGTCATCCGCGCCCGCCAGGGCGTCGCGCAGGATGCGCAGCGCGCGGTCCTGATCGAGATGCGTCCGAAAGGGCGAAAACGAGGCGTCTGTCATGGAACCGGTCCTTGTCATGTCGCCCGGCCTAGGGGTTTTTTGACAAGAAGTCGATAGGTATGGCTTGCCCGCCGGGGTAAGATATGGTTCTGGTGCAGGACCGAATGCTGGGGGCTCTGGGACAGGGGTCTGCCGGTGGCATGATAGGCAACGGGATGGGATGATGGCAATTGCGACCAAGCGCCGCGGGGTGGCGGCGGTGATGAGCCTGGGAGTTGCGACGATGACGGCCGTGCCGGCCTGGGCGCAGGACGTGCTGGGCGATCTGCCGGTGATCGGCAAGCCGGTGAACGGCGGGATGAACTTCCAGCCGGCGTCGAGCCCGCTGGCGCATGACCAGCAATGGCTGGATCATTTCGTGCTCTACATCATCACGGCCGTGACGATCTTCGTCTGCCTGCTGCTGCTGATCTGCATCGTGCGCTTCAACCGCCGGGCGAATCCGGTGCCGGCGCGCTTTACCCACAACACCCCGATCGAGGTGATCTGGACCCTGGTCCCGGTGCTGATCCTGGTCGCCATCGGCGCCTTCTCGCTGCCGATCCTGTTCCGCAGCCAGGAGATGCCGAACGATCCCGACCTGGTGATCAAGGCCATCGGCCACCAGTGGTATTGGTCCTATGAATATCCCAACGACGCCATCGCCTTCGATGCGCTGATGCTGGAAAAGGAAGCCCTGGCCGACGCCGGCTATTCCGAGGACGAATACCTGCTGGCCACCGACAATGCCGTCGTGGTTCCGGTCGGCAAGAAGGTGCTGGTGCAGGTGACGGCGACCGACGTGATCCACGCCTGGACCGTGCCCGCCTTTGCCGTCAAGCAGGACGCCGTGCCGGGCCGCATCGCGCAGCTGTGGTTCTCGGTCGACCAGGAAGGCGTCTATTTCGGCCAGTGTTCCGAGCTTTGCGGCATCAACCACGCCTATATGCCCATCGTCGTCAAGGCGGTCAGCCAGGAGAAATACGACGCCTGGCTTGCCGGCGCGAAAGAGGAATTCGCCGCCGACGCCTCGGACTACCTGCCCGCCAGCCCCATCAAGCTGGCCTCGGCAGAGTAAGGTCGGGCCGTGGCCGATATCAACGCATACGAGGGGCCCGCCGAGGCGGGCTTCGGCGACTATGTCGCGCTGCTGAAGCCGCGCGTCATGTCGCTGGTTGTGTTCACGGCCTTCGTCGGGCTGTGGATCGCGCCGCAGCCGGTCAACCCCTTCGTCGCCTTCTGCGCGGTGCTGTTCATCGCGCTGGGGGGCGGCGCCTCGGGCGCCCTCAACATGTGGTATGACGCCGACATCGACGCGGTGATGCGCCGCACGGCGGGCCGTCCGGTGCCCTCGGGCCGCGTGACCTCGGGCGAGGCGCTGGCGGTCGGCATCGCGCTGTCGGGCCTGTCGGTGATGATGCTGGGGCTGGCGGCGAACTGGTTCGCGGCCGGGTTCCTGGCCTTCACCATCTTCTTCTATGCCGTGGTCTACACGATCTGGCTGAAGCGCTCGACGCCGCAGAACATCGTCATCGGCGGCGCGGCGGGGGCGTTTCCGCCGATGATCGGCTGGGCCTGCGCCACCGGCGGCATCGGCATCGAGTCGCTCTTGATGTTCGCGCTGATCTTCTTCTGGACGCCGCCGCATTTCTGGGCGCTGGCGCTGTTCATGAAGGACGACTATTCCAAGGCCGGCGTCCCCATGCTGACCGTGACGCATGGCCGCAGGGTGACGCGCTGCCACATCTTCGCCTATACGCTGGTGCTGGCGCCCTTTGCGATCTGGCTGGGCTTCACCTCGGTCGGCGGGCCGCTCTACCTGGCGGTCTCGGCTGTGCTGAACGTGCTGTTCATCGCCGGTGGCTGGCAGATCCTGCGCCGCGACGAGGACCAGGCCCAGGCCGACGGCTACCGGGTCGAGAAGCGCTATTTCCGCCTGTCGCTTTACTACACCTTCCTGCATTTCCTGGCGCTTCTGGTCCAGCATTGGATCGGGGGGTGGTGATGCTGCCCCAGGTCGAACACGAGCTGCACAAGCGCCGCCGCAGCCGCAACATCGGGCTGCTGGTCGTGCTGCTGGCCTTCGTTGCGCTGGTCTTCGGGCTCTCGGTGGTCAAGATCACCCAGGGCGACATGATGCAGGGCTATGACCACCGGCCGCGCGCCTCGATGCTGCCGCAGGATCCCGATCCGCCGGCGGCCAATGCCGCGCCGGTCGCGGCGCCGGGCACGCCGGCGGCCAACCAGGAGGCAGGCGAATGAGCGGGCAACCGAGGTCGAACGGCCGCACCGTGGCCATGCTGGCCGGCGTCGTCGTGCTGATGGGCGCGCTTTCCTGGGCGGCGGTGCCGTTCTATTCCTGGTTCTGCAAGGTGACGGGCTTTGCCGGCACGACCAACGTGGCCGAGGCCGCCTCGGATACCGTGCTGGAGGAAAAGATCCGCGTGCGCTTCGACGCCAATGCCGACAGCAACCTCGGCTGGACCTTCCGCCCCATGCAGCGCGAGATGGAGCTGAAGATCGGCGAGAACGCCATCGCCTTCTACGAGGCGATCAACAATACCGACCAGCCCGTCACCGGCACCGCCAGCTATAACGTGGCGCCCGATGCGGCCGGCTATTTCTTCAACAAGATCGAGTGCTTCTGCTTTACCGAGCAGACGCTGGCACCGGGCGAGCGGGTCGAGATGCCGGTCAGCTTCTTCGTCGATGCCGATCTGGTGAACGACCGCGACGCGGGCCGCATCCGCGACATCACCCTGTCCTATACCTTCCACCGGACCGATCCTCCCGCGCCCAAGCAGGCGGCGCTGGACGCGAAAACGGAACCGACCGTAAACTGAGCAACAAGAACCAGCAACAGCCGGGAACGCAGCCATGGCCCATGTAAAGAACCACGATTATCAGATCCTGCCGCCATCGATCTGGCCCTTCCTCGGCGCGATCGGCGCCTTCGTGATGCTGACTGGCGCGGTCGCCTGGATGAAGGGAATCACGGTCTTCGGGCTGCCGGTCGAGGGGCCGTGGATGTTCCTGATCGGCCTGGCCGCCGTTCTCTACACCATGTTCGGCTGGTGGGTCGATGTCGTGAACGAGGGCGAGTCGGGCGAACATACCCCGGTGGTGCGGATCGGCCTGCAATACGGCTTCATCCTGTTCATCATGTCCGAGGTGATGTTCTTCGTCGCCTGGTTCTGGGCCTTCATCAAGAACGCCATGTATCCGATGGGGCCGGACAGCCCGATCAAGGACGGCGTCTGGCCGCCGGAAGGCATCGTCACCTTCGACCCCTGGCACCTGCCGCTGATCAACACGCTGATCCTGCTGCTGTCGGGCGTCGCCGTGACCTGGGCCCACCACGCCTTCGTGCATGAGGGCGACCGCAGGACGACGATCAACGGGCTGATCGTCGCCGTGATCCTGGGCGTCTGCTTCACCGCGCTGCAGGCCTATGAATACAGCCACGCCGCCTTCGGCATGGCCGACACGGTCTATGCCGGCACCTTCTTCATGGCCACGGGCTTTCACGGCTTCCACGTCATCATCGGCACGATCTTCCTGTTCGTCTGCCTGATCCGCCTGATCAAGGGCCAGATGACCCAGCAGCAGCATGTCGGCTTCGAGGCCGCCGCCTGGTACTGGCACTTCGTCGATGTGGTCTGGCTGTTCCTCTTTGTCGTGATCTATATCTGGGGCCGCTGATCCCGACAGACATTTCCACGGCGCGGGGCAGATGTTCCCGCGCCGTTTGCTTTGGAGGCCCGCCCATGCGCCGTTACCTGTTCCCGCTGATCGTCGGCGTGCTGGGCTGCGCCATCCTGATCTCGCTGGGCGTCTGGCAACTTCAGCGGCTGGACTGGAAAGAGGGGATGATCGCGCAGATCCAGCAAAGGATCGAGGGCGCGCCCGTGGCCCTGCCGGCCGCGGTGGACCCGTCGATGAAATACATGCCGGTGCTGGTCTCG
Organism: Paracoccus sp. FO-3; assembly: GCF_006386455.1. Taxonomy (NCBI): domain Bacteria; kingdom Pseudomonadati; phylum Pseudomonadota; class Alphaproteobacteria; order Rhodobacterales; family Paracoccaceae; genus Paracoccus; species Paracoccus sp. FO-3. Next base: position 23,412 of record NZ_VCBQ01000027.1, read on the forward strand.
GGCCAGACCACGGGCGAGGAAATCAACGTGCTGTCCGGCACGCGCGAGCTGGGCGGGGGCTACCAGGTGGTCTCGGCCTTCCTGACCGACGACGGGCGCCGGATCCTGCTGGACCGGGGCTTCGTCGACCAGGACCACAAGCGCGACCCGCGCCCCCCGGTGCGGCTGCAGGTCGCGGGCAACCTGCATTGGCCCGACGAGAAGGGCAGCGCCACGCCCGAGCCCAACCTGGCCGAGAACATCTGGTTCGCCCGCGACGTGCCCGCCATGGCCGCGCAGCTGGGGACCGAGCCGATCCTGGTTGTCGCGGCCGAGGTTCGCGGCGACGCCCAGGGCGTGCAGCCGATCCCGGTCGCGGTCGAGGGCATTCCGAACAACCACCTGAGCTATGCCGTGCAATGGTTCATGATCGCTGCGGTTTGGGCAGGGATGACAGTGGCGCTGATCTGGCGTATCAGGCAGCGGCAATACTAGGGGAGACGCGATGCGTTACGTTTCGACTCGGGGGCGGGCTCCGGTCCTGGACTTCGAACAGGCGATGATGACCGGGCTGGCGCGCGACGGCGGGCTCTACCTGCCCGAGGCGATCCCGATGTTCTCGGCCGACGAGATCGCCCGCTTCGAGGGCCTGCCCTATGAAGAGGTCGCGCGCCGCGTCATCAGCCCCTTCGTCGGCGAAAGCTTCAGCGATGCCGAGCTGCGCGGCGCCATCGCCCGCGCCTATCAGGGCTTCGACCATATCGCCCGCGCGCCCTTGGTCCAGCTTGCGCCGGGCCATCACCTGCTGGAGCTGTTCCACGGGCCGACGCTGGCCTTCAAGGACTTCGCCATGCAGCTGATCGGCCAGCTGTTCCAGCTGGCGCTGGCGCGTTCGGGGCAGCGGGTCACGATCCTGGGCGCGACCTCGGGCGATACCGGCTCGGCCGCGATCGAGGCGTTCCGGGGCCTGTCGAACGTCGATGTGTTCATCATGTATCCGCATGGCCGCGTCAGCGAGGTGCAGCGCCGGCAGATGTCGACGCCCGCCGACGCCAATGTCCATGCCCTGGCCGTCGACGGCACCTTCGACGATTGCCAGGCACGGCTGAAGGATCTGTTCAACGACCACGATTTCCGCGACGCGGTCGGGCTTGCCGGCGTCAACTCGATCAACTGGGCGCGGGTGCTGGCGCAGATCGTCTATTACTTCACCGCCGCCGTCAGCCTGGGCGCGCCGCGGCGCGAGGTGGATTTCACCGTGCCGACCGGCAATTTCGGCGACGTCTTCGCCGGCTCCATCGCCAAGGCCATGGGCTTGCCCATCGGCCGGCTGGTGGTGGCCACCAACCAGAACGACATCCTGCACCGGGCGCTGACTGGCGGCGAATACCGGGTGGGCACGGTCGAGCCCTCGATCAGCCCGTCGATGGACATCCAGGTCAGCTCGAATTTCGAGCGGGCGCTGTGGCTGGCCTATGACCATGACGGCAATGCGGTGTCGCGGCTGATGGACGAGCTGAAATCCGGCGGCTTCGTCATCAGCCAGGGCGCATTGCAGGCGCTGCGCGAGACCTATGTCTCGGGCCGCGCCTCGGAGGCGGAGACGACGGCGATGATCGCCACCATCCGCGCCGAGACCGGCGAGGTGATCTGCCCGCATACCGCCGTCGCCGTGAAGGTGGCGCGCGAGCATCTGCGGCCGGGTGTGCCGATGATCTCGCTCTCGACCGCGCATCCGGCGAAATTCCCCGACGCGGTCGAGGCCGCGACCGCCATCCGCCCGCCCCTGCCGCCGCATATGGCGGACCTGTTCGAGCGCGACGAGCGCATCACCCGCATTGAAAACGACGCCGAGGCCATTAAATCGCTGATCCTTGAACGGAGAACAGTGTGAGCCAGATCCGCAACAGCATCCTTCCCAACGGGCTGCGCGTCGTCAGCCGCGACATGCCCGGCCTGCATTCCGCCGCCATCGGCATCTGGGTCAATGCCGGCTGCCGCGACGAGCGCGCCGAGCAGAACGGCATCGCCCATTTCCTCGAACACATGGCCTTCAAGGGCACCGCCCGGCGCAGCGCGCTGGAGATCGTCGAGTCGATCGAGAATGTCGGCGGCTATATCAACGCCTATACCTCGCGCGACGTGACCTCGTATTATGCGCGAGTGCTGGCGGGGGATGTGGAGCTGGCGCTGGACGTGATCTCGGACATCGTGATGAATCCGGTCTTCGACCAGCGCGAGATCGAGGTCGAGCGCGGCGTGATCCTGCAAGAGATCGGCCAGGCGCTGGACACGCCTGACGACGTGATCTTCGACTGGCTGCAAGAGGCGGCCTATCCCGACCAGCCCATGGGCCGCACCATCCTGGGCCCGGCCGAGCGGGTCAGCCGCTTCGACCGCGCCGACCTGTCGGGCTTCATCACCGAGCATTACGGCCCCGAGCGCATGATCGTCGCCGCCGCCGGTGCCGTCGATCACGACCGCATCCTGCGCCAGGTCGAGGCGATCTTCGGCGGCCTGCCGGCGCGCGCCCTGACCACCCGCGAGCCCGCCCGCTGGCAGGGCGCCGAGGCGCGCCGCGTCAAGGGGCTGGAGCAGGCGCATTTCGCGCTGGCCTTCGAGGGGCCGGGCTACCAGGCGCCCGATTTCTATGCCGCGCAGATCTGGACCTCGGCGTTGGGGGGCGGCATGTCCTCGCGCCTGTTCCAGAAGCTGCGCGAGGAAAAGGGCCTGTGCTATTCGATCTTCGCGCAGTCCGGTTTCCACGACGATACCGGCATGGTGACGATCTATGCCGGCACCTCGGGCGAGCAGATCGCCGACCTGGCCAACCTGACCGTGGACGAGCTGAAGCGCTCGGCCGAGGACATGACCGAGGCCGAGGTGGCCCGCGCGCGCGCCCAGCTCAAGGCCGGGCTGCTGATGGGGCTGGAAAGCCCGACCGGCCAGGCCGAGCGCATGGCGCGGTCGCTGGCGATCTGGGGCCGGGTGCCCGACCCGGCCGAGGTGGCGGAACGCATCGACGCCGTGACCGTGGCCGACATCCGCGCCCATGCCGAGCATCTGATCGCCCATGCCCGCCCGGCGCTGGCGCTTTACGGGCCGGTCGCCGGCGCGCCTTCGCGCGAGGTGCTGGCCGAAAGGCTTGCCGCCTGATGTTCTCGCGCCGCCGTCCGCCGCGCCTGGAAACCGAGCGGATGGTGCTGCGCCTGCCGGCGCATGCGGATTTCGCCCTCTGGGCGGGGCTGCGGGCCGAAAGCCGCGCCTTCCTGACCCCATGGGAGCCGGTCTGGGCGCCCGATCACCTGACCAAGCGCGGCTTTACCAACCGGGTCTATTGGGCGCAGCGTGCCAGCCGCAACGGCACGGCGCTGCCCCTGTTCCTGATCCGGCGCGACGGTGCGCTGCTGGGCGCGATCACGCTGGACAACATCCGCCGCGGCCCGGCGCAATCGGCGACCATCGGCTATTGGATCGGCCAGCCCTTTGCCCGGCAGGGCTATATGCGCGAGGCCATCGGCGCGCTCGTGCAGCACGCCTTCGGCGAGATGGACCTGAGCCGGATCGAGGCCGCCTGCCTGCCGGAAAACACCCCTTCGCGCGGTGTGCTTGAGCGTTCCGGCTTCAAATACGAGGGCGTGGCGCAAAGCTATCTCCAGATCAACGGGCGCTGGCGCAACCATGTGCTTTACGCCAACCTGCGCCACGACCGGCGCGGCAAGACCGAGGTGCGCTGATGCTGAACCAGGCCGATGACGCCCTGGCCGCGATGCTGCCCGCAGGGGTGTTGCGCGAGGTGACACCCGCCTACCTGGAAGAGCCGCGCGGCCGCTACCTGGGCCGGGCCGGGCTGGTCGCCGCCCCGCGCAGCACGGATGAGGTCGCCGCCGTGGTCCGCGCCTGCGCCGCGGCGCGCGTGGGCATCGTGCCCCGCGGTGGCGGCACCGGCCTGGTCGCGGGCCAGGTCATGCCCGACGGCCCTGCGGCGCTGATCCTGTCGCTGGAACGGATGACGGCGCTGCGCGGCATCTGGCCCGAAGAGAACGTGCTGGTGGCCGAGGCCGGCATGACCCTGCAAGCCGTGCGCGACGCGGCCGAAACCGCCGGCCGGCTGTTCCCGCTGTCGCTGGCCAGCCAGGGCACCGCCGCCATCGGCGGCTGCCTTGCGACCAATGCCGGCGGCGTCACCGCGCTGCGCTATGGCACGGCGCGGGCGCTCTGCCTGGGGATCGAGGCGGTGCTGCCCGACGGCTCCGTGGTTCACGACCTCAAGCGGCTGCGCAAGGACAATACCGGCTATGACCTGCGCGACCTCTTGATCGGGGCCGAGGGCAGCCTGGGAATCATCACCGCCGCCAGCCTGAAGCTGGTGGTGCCGCCGCCGAACATCGGCACCGCCATGCTGCAGGTGCCCGGCCCCGAGGCGGCGCTGACGCTGCTGTCTCTGGCCGAGGGGCGCATGGCCGGCGGCGTCACCGCCTTCGAGCTGATCGGCGGGCAGGGGCTGGCCTTCCTGGCCGAGGTTCTGCCCGAGATCCGCCAGCCCTTGCCCGGCGCCGAATGGTCGGTGCTGGTCGAGGTCGGCCTGCCCGAGGGGCTGCCCCCCGAGGCGGCGCTGGAGGGGCTACTGGTGGACGCGATGGAGCGCGGCCTCGTCACCGACGGGGTGATCGCGCAATCGGGTGCGCAGGCGGCGGGCTTCTGGCACCTGCGCGAACATATCCCCGAAGCGAACCGCCGCATCGGCGCCGTTGCCAGCCACGACATCAGCCTGCCCCTGTCCGAGATCGCTGGCTTCATCCGCGACGCCGGCGAGCGGCTGGCGGGCGAGGGGTTGCGGATCAACTGTTTCGGCCATCTGGGCGACGGCAACCTGCATTACAACCTGTTCCCGGCGCCAGGTCGCAGCCGTGCCGAATACGACGACCGGCGCAAGGCGCTGTCCGAGCTGGTGCATGGCATGGTGGTTGCGCGCGGAGGCTCGTTCTCGGCCGAGCATGGCGTCGGGCGGCTGAAGGTCGGCGACCTGGAGCGCTGGGGCGATCCGGCGCGGCTCAAGGCGATGCGGGCGATCAAGGCGGCGCTCGATCCGCTGGGGATCATGAATCCGGGCGCGGTTCTTTCAGCAGCGGGCTGAGCGCCATGCGCAGGTGGTCCAGATAGGCCGTCAGCCGCGGCGGCATGAAGGGCTGCGGCAGATACAGCGCCTGGATGTCCAGCTGCGGCCGCAGGAAATCGGGCAGCAGCCGTTCCAGCCGGCCCTCGGCCAGGTCGCGGGCGACGACGAAGCTGGGGATCATCGCGATTCCCTCGCCCTCCAGCGCCAGGTGCCGCACCGCCTGGGCGCTGTTCACGGTGATGCGGCCGGGCAGGGGGACGCTGACCGCCTTGCCATCCACCAGGAAAACGGCGCGGCCGGGGTTCTGGGCATTGCTGTCGCGGATATTCGCATGGTCGCGCAGATCCTCGGGCCGGGCGGGGCGGGGATGCGCGCCCAGATAGGCGGGGCTGGCGACGGCCCAGGCCTCGGTCTGGCCGATGCGGCGGGCGATCAGGCTGGAATCGGGCAGCTGGCCGATGCGCAGCGCCAGGTCGAAGCCCTCGGCCGCCAGGTCGACATAGCGGTCCGACAGGTTCAGGTCGATCTCGACCCCCGGATGCGCGCGGGTGAAATCGCGGGTCAGGGTGGTCGCGAACATCTCGCCGAAGGTCACGGGCGCGGTCACGCGCAGCCGGCCGGCCAGCGCGCCTTCCTCGGCATGGGCCTGGGCGTCCAGTTCCTCGACCGCGGCCAGCACGCGGCGCGCGGCGGCCAGGTAACGCTCGCCCGAGGGGGTCAGCGACAGGGCGCGGGTGGTGCGGTTCAGAAGCGTGACCCCCTGCTGCCCCTCCAGCGCGGCGACATATTTGCTGACCAGCTTGTTCGAGATCCCCAGCCGCTCGCCCGCCCGCGTGAACGAGCCGGCATCGACCACGGCGACAAAGGCGCGGATGCCGTCGATCCTGTCCATCGCAATCTCCATGGCGGCGATAATATTTCCATGAATATGGCCGTTTTCGCGACAATCGCCAAGGGCTATCTGAGGACCAGCGAACAGTTCAAGGAAACGCATCATGACCGACCTTAGCCATGGCGGCACGACCGCCGCCACGCGCAATGCCGACATTGCCGCCTTCATCCTGCGGGTCTCGACCGGCCTGTGGTTCCTGGTCCACGGGCTGACGAAGCTGCTGGTCTTCACGCCTGCCGGCACCGCCGGCTATTTCCAGTCCGTCGGCCTGCCGGGCGCGCTCGGCTACCTGACCATGCTGGCCGAGATCCTGGGCGGGCTGGTGCTGGTCGCCGGCCTGTTCACCCGCCAGGTCGCGCTGGTCCTGGCCGCCGTCCTGCTGGGCGCGGCCTGGTTCGGCCATGGCGGCAACGGCTTTGCCTTCGGCAATCCCGGCGGCGGCTGGGAATATCCGGTGCTTTGGGCCGTCACCATGGTCGCGCTGGCGCTGCTGGGCGACGGGGCCTGGTCGCTGGGCAAGCGCCGCTGATCCGGGCGCGAAACGATCTTGCGGCGGCCGGCCTTCGGGCCGGCCTTTCCTTGCGCGCATGGCTGGGTTGATTTGTCAGTCCTGCGCGATGGCTCTAATCATCGCCCGAGTTCCAGGGAGGCCGCCATGACCGAGGATTACCTTCACCGCATCCGCCACAAGGCCCTGCGCCAGCGCGTGGTTGGCGCCGATCAGGCCGCCAGCCTGATCCGCGACGGCATGGTGCTGGGCATGTCGGGCTTTACCCGTGCCGGCGAGGCCAAGGCCGTGCCCCTGGCGCTGGCCGAACGCGCCCGGCGCGAGCCGCTGAAGGTGACGCTGATGACCGGGGCGTCGCTTGGCAACGACCTCGACAAGACCCTGGCCGAGGCGCATGTGCTGTCGCGCCGCATCCCCTTCATGTCCGACCCGGCCCTGCGGCGGGCGATCAATGCGGGCGAGGTGATGTATATCGACCAGCACCTGTCCGAGACGGTCGAGCAGCTGCGCACCGGGCAACTGCCGCCGGTGGACATCGCCATCGTCGAGGCGGTGGCGATCACCGAGACCGGCGGCATCGTCCCCACCACCTCGGTCGGCAATTCTGCCAGCTTCGCGCTTCTGGCCGAGAAGGTGATCGTCGAGATCAACCTGAGCCAGCCCGAGGCGCTGGAGGGGCTGCACGACATCTATATCCCCACCTATCGCCCGACGCGCACGCCGATCCCGGTGGTGACGCCGGAAAGCCGGGTCGGCTTCCCCTTCATCCCGGTCCCGCCCGAGCGTATCGCGGCCATCGTGATCTCGACTAAGCTGGACAGTTCCTCGACCATCCACGACCCGGACGCCGAGACCCGCGCCATCGCCAGCCACCTGACCGAGTTCCTCAAGCACGAGGTAGCGCGCTCGCGCCTGCCCAGCCACCTGCATCCCCTGCAGGCCGGCATCGGCACCATCGCCAATGCGGTGCTGCACGGCTTCATCGACAGCCCGTTCCACGACCTGACGATGTATTCGGAAGTGCTGCAGGATTCGACCTTCGATCTGATGGATGCGGGCAAGATGGTCTTTGCCTCGGGCTCCTCGATCACGCTTTCGGCGGCGAAATACCGCGACGTGATGGCGCGGTTCCACGAGTTCAAGCCCCGGCTGGTGCTGCGCCCGCAGGAGATCTCGAACCACCCCGAGGTGGTGCGGCGGCTGGGGCTGATCTGCATCAACACGGCGCTGGAATTCGATCTTTACGGCAACGTCAACTCGACCCATGTCATGGGCACGCAGATGATGAACGGCATCGGCGGCTCGGGCGATTTCGCGAGGAATGCCTATCTGTCGGTCTTTGTCACCAAGTCCATGGCCAAGGGTGGGGCGGTGTCGTCGGTGGTGCCGATGGTCAGCCATGTCGACCATAGCGAGCATGACGTGGACATCCTGGTGACCGAGCAGGGGCTGGCGGACCTGCGCGGGCTGGCGCCGCGCGAGCGGGCGCGGGTGGTCCTGCAGAACTGCGTGGCGCCGGAATGGCGCGACGGGCTGGAGGATTACCATGCCCGCGCGCTGGCGCGGGGCGGGCATACGCCGCATCTGGTCGAGGAGGCGCTGAGTTGGCACGACCGGCTGCGCCGGACCGGCAGCATGAGGCCGGAATGAGGCAAACGCGCCCGGCCGATCCTGCGCGGACGCGTTGCGTGTCAGGCGGTGGCGGGGGCTCTGCCCCCCGNGGTCGGATCGGCGTCCCCCGGGGTATTTTCACAACAAAGAAGATCACCAGGCCGGGATGACGGCGCCCTGGTATTTCTCTTCGATGAACTGCTTCACCGCCGGGTCGTGATAGGCCTCGACCAGTTGCTTGGCCCAGGGTGCGTCCTCGTCGCCCTTGCGCACGACGATGATATTGGCATAGGGGCTGTCGGGTTTTTCCATGGCGATGGCGTCCTCGTTCGGGTTCAGCCCGGCATCCAGCGCATAATTGGTATTGATGATGGCGATGTCCGCATCGGCCAGGGCGCGCGGCAGCTGGGCGGCGTCGAGTTCCAGGAACTTCAGGTTCTTCGGGTTCCCGGTCACGTCGAGCGGCGAGGGGGTGAGGCCGGTGTCCTCGGCCAGGGTGATCGCGCCCTTGTCCTGCAGCAGCAGCAGCGCGCGGCCGCCGTTGGTGGGGTCGTTCGGGATCGCGACCTTGGCGCCCTCGGGCAGTTCGTCCAGCGATTTCAGCTTGTCGGAATAGACCCCCATCGGCGTGGTGATGGTCTTGGCGATGCTGACCAGATCGAAGCCGCGGTCCTTGATCTGGTTGTCCAGATAGGGCTGGTGCTGGAAGCTGTTGGCTTGCAGGTCGCCATCGGCCAGCGCCTGGTTCGGCACCACGTAATCGGTGAATTCGACGATGTCGATGGTCAGGCCCTTGTCCTTGGCGACCTTGGCGACCTCTTCCATGATCTCGCCATGCTCGCCCGGCGAGACGCCGACCTTGATTTCCTCGGCCGCGGCCAGGGTCGCGGAGAGGGCGAGCGCCGAGGTCAGGGCGGCAAGGCTGAATTTGCGCATGGGTCTTGGTCCTTTCAGGTTATCGGCCCCGGTTGCGGGGCGCGCGCTTGTCGAAACGGGCGGCGATCCATTCGCCGGCCGATTGCACCAGTTGCACCAGCACGATCAGGATCACCACGACGGCCAGCATCACCTCGGGCATGAAGCGCTGGTAGCCGTAGCGGATGCCGAGATCGCCCAGGCCGCCGCCGCCGACGGTTCCGGCCATTGCGGAATAGCCGATCAGGCTGACCACGGCCAGCGTCAGGCCCAGGATGATGCCGGGCATCGCCTCGGGGATCAGCACCTTCCTGACAATCTGCATGGGCGTGGCGCCCATGGCGCGGGCGGCCTCGATCAGGCCGGAATCGACCTCGCGGATCGCGGTCTCGATCAGCCGGGCGATGAAGGGGGCGGCGGCCAGCGTCAGCGACACGATGGCCGCATTGGTGCCAATGGAAGTGCCGACCAGCTTTCTGGTGAACGGCATAATCGCGATGATCAGGATGATATAGGGCAGCGAGCGGGTGGCGTTCACCACCAGTCCGAGGACGGTGTTCAGCCAGGGCGCCGACAGCAGCTCGCCCCGGCGCGAGGTGGCCAGGAACACGCCCAGCGGCCCGCCGATCAGCGTGCCGAGCAGGGTGGAGAGGGCGACCATGTAGAGCGTCTGCAGCGTCGCCTGCCACAGGATCGGGATCAGGTTAGCCGACATAGCCAAGCACCTCGGTCAGAAGCCCGTGTTCCTCGAGGAAGCGGCGCGATTCCTCGAGCCGCGGGGCGGGCAGGGCGACGATCAGGCTGCCGAAGGGCCTGGTGCCGATCTCTTCGATGGCGCCGGCCAGGATGTTCACGCTGACCCCGCGTTCCGAGGTCAGACGCGCCAGCATCGGGTCGGTGGCATGGCTGCCGATGAAGGTGATCTGCACCACCGCCTCGGCCTCGGGGGCTTGGGGCGCGTCCCGCATCTGGCCGGCGACGAATTGCGGCACGGCGACGCCGGTCACGCCGGTCAGGAACGAGCGCGTGGTGGGATGGGCGGGCTTCGAGAAGACCGCGTAGGTCTCGCCCGCCTCGACGATGCGGCCGCCCTCGATCACCGCCACGTGGCTGCAGATGTCGCGCACCACCGCCATTTCATGGGTGATCAGCAGGATGGTCAGGCCCAGGTCGCGGTTGATGGCCTGCAGCAGGTCCAGCACCTGCCGCGTGGTGTCGGGGTCGAGCGCCGAGGTCGCCTCGTCCGACAGAAGCACGCGCGGCCCGGTCGCCAGCGCGCGGGCGATGCCGACGCGCTGCTTCTGTCCGCCGGACAGCTCGGCCGGGTAGCGGCCGGCCTGCGCGGTCAGGCCGACGCGCTCGATCAGCTCGGTGACGCGGGGGGCGATCCTGGCGCGCTCCTCGCCGGCGATCTCCAGCGGCAGGGCGATGTTCTCGGCCACGGTGCGGCTGGCCAGCAGGTTGAAATGCTGGAAGATCATGCCGACCTCGCGCCGGATCCGGCGCAGGCTGGCATCCGAGGCGGCGCCCACGTCGCGCTCGTTCACGATCACCTTGCCGGCGCTGGGGCGTTCCAGCCCGTTCACCATGCGCAACAGCGTCGACTTGCCGGCGCCGGACCGGCCGATGATGCCGGTGATCGCGCCCTGCGGCACGTCCAGCCAGATGTCGTGCAGCGCCACCACGTCGCTGCCGCCCTTCTGCGGATAGCGGCGCGTCACGCCCTGGAATGAGATTGCCGGCCCTGTCATCGCCCCTGCCTTGAATGTCAGGCGAGACCTATGCCCGCCGGGCCGGGCTTGGCAAGGGGCAGGTGCCCGGCAAAAGGGCAATGCCATTCCAAACCGGAGGGTTCGGATGGAATGGCGTTCCTTTCGCCGGCGTTACGCTGCGGAAAGCGCGGCGATGATCGGGCCGAAATCCTCGGCCTTGAGGCTGGCGCCGCCGACCAGCGCCCCGTTCACATGCGGGATGGCAAAGATCTCGGCCGCATTGCCGGGCTTGACCGAGCCGCCATAGAGCAGGGCGAAGTCGGCGCCGTCGGCGAAGCGCGCGGCCAGGCGGTCGCGCATCAGGGCGTGGACCTCGGCGATCTGGTCGTTCGTGGGGGTGCGGCCGGTGCCGATGGCCCAGACCGGCTCATAGGCGATCACCGTGTTCGCGGCCGTCGCGCCATCGGGGACGGAACCGGCAAGCTGGGCCGAGATCACGTCGAGCGTCTGGCCGGCGTCGCGCTGCGCCTCGGTCTCGCCGACGCAGATCACCGCGACCAGGCCCGCCTGATGCGCGGCGACGGCCTTGGCGGTGACCTGGGCGTCGGTTTCGGCATGGTCGGTGCGGCGCTCGGAATGGCCGAGGATCACATGGCTCGCGCCCGCATCCTTCAGCTGCGCGGCGGCGATGTCGCCGGTATGGGCGCCCGAGGTCCTGGCGTGGCAATCCTGGCCGCCGGTGGCGATGCGGCCCTGCGCGCGGACGGCCATGGCATGGACCAGGGTGGCGGGGGGGCAGATCAGCACGTCGCAGCCCGGTGCCGGATGATCGGCCAGCAGCCGGTCGATCTCGGCCAGCGAGGCCAGGGTTCCGTTCATCTTCCAGTTGCCGGCGGCGAGTTTGCGCGGGGCCATCTGCCTCTCTCCCTTTTCATGGACTGACAGGGGATTAGGCCGGGGATTTCGCGCGATCAAGACGGCTGGGCGATGTGGGCGCTAACTTGCGGCAAAAAGGCTCAGGCTTTGGCGGCCGAACCCTCCAGCGGGGTGAAGCTGACCGATTCGCCGCAGCCGCAGCTGTCGGTGACATTGGGGTTGCGGAACTTGAAGCCGGATTCCAGCAGGCCGGATTCATAGTCGATCTCGGTCCCGAACAGGAACATCTGCGCGGTAGGGGCGATCAGCACCCGCGCCGCGCCCTGCTCGACCACCTCGTCGCCGGGGGCGGCGGTCTCGGCCAGCTCCATGGTGTATTCCATGCCGGCGCAGCCGCCCTTCTTCAGGCCGATGCGCAGCCCGCTGGCGGATTTCTGGGCCATCAGCCGGGCGATCTGCCGCTCGGCCGCCTGGGTGATGGTCACGGGGGATTTGCCGGGGATCGAAAACATCTCGGGCCCTTTTCTGTTCGCTGTCTCTCATTTAGGAGCATCGAGGCTGCCGCTCAAGGGGTGCTTGACTCCGGGCACGGGGCGGCTATAAGCGCCGCTTCATTGGTGTTGGTGGACCCCGCAAGGGGAATCCTGTCGGGCAATATGCCAAAGGACAACGCCCTTCGAGAACATAACATAAAGAAGGAGATCAGCGATGACCAAACGCACCGCTGCCAAGTACAAGATCGACCGCCGCATGGGCGAGAACATCTGGGGCCGCGCCAAGTCGCCGCTCAACCGCCGCGAATACGGCCCCGGCCAGCACGGCCAGCGCCGCAAGGGCAAGCTGTCGGACTTCGGCACCCAGCTGCGCGCCAAGCAGAAGCTCAAGGGCTATTACGGCGACCTGACCGAAAAGCAGTTCCGCCGCATCTACGCCGAGGCCGAGCGCGTCAAGGGCGACACCGGCGAGAACCTGATCGGCCTCTTGGAGCGCCGCCTGGACGCGGTGGTCTATCGCGCGAAATTCGTGCCGACCATCTTCGCCGCCCGCCAGTTCGTGAACCATGGCCATGTCGAGGTGAACGGCAAGCGCGTGAACATCGCCTCGTATCGCGTCAAGGAAGGCGACGTGATCTCGATCCGCGAGCGGTCGCGCCAGCTGGCTATCGTGCTGGAGTCGGTCGGCCTGGCCGAGCGTGACGTGCCGGACTACCTGGAAGTGGACCACAACAAGATGACCGCGAGCTTCGTGCGCACCCCGGCCCTGGGCGACGTGCCCTATGCCGTGCAGATGGAGCCGAACCTGGTCGTCGAATTCTACGCGAAGAACTGATCCCTTCAGGATCGCAGGAATGCCGGGCCGTCCCTTCGGGGGCGGCCTTCGCTTTTCCGGCGCCGTCGCAGGGAGTATTTGAAGAACGAAGAAGCCTGGGCCTGCCGGTGTGGCCGGCAGAATATTTGGAAAACGGTGCAGCGCCGCGCCGTTCACAATCGGGCAAGCGCGGGGCGAGCGGCTTGCATGGCGACGAAACATTCTGGCAAATCGGCACGCAGGGCAGATATGGGGAAGGCGATGCGCGGGCTGGTGGTGGCTTTGATCGGGGCGATGGGATTGCCTGCGCCGGCGGGCGCGCAGGAGAATCCGGCCAGGGACGAGCGGCTCTGGACCTGCGAGACCTCGATCGCCGGCGAGCGGACAGCGATCAACTATCTCCGCGATGACGAGTTCCGCGCGAATGTCGGCCGGTTGGAGAAGAATTTCTCCGGTTGGGGACGGATCTCCTGTCCCGGCTACGTCACCCTGCGCGAGATCCTGCGGCGCAACCAGATGGCGGACGACGGCAGCTATTGCCTGCTCTGGGATAAGCAGCACGACACCTATATCGGCGCGCAGAAGGGGCCGCGCAAAGGGAATGCGCTATGCCGCAAGACCTTTTGCGAACGGGTGAACACGGCGCGGCAGGCGACTTTCCGCAATGCCAATGCGCTGGCGGTTGCCGGCTATGATGCGGTGACCCAACGGCCCGGCGCCACGATCCTGGCCGCGACCTCGGGGCAGATGGTCGGCACGCTCGAGGCGGCGGGGGCAGCGGCGATGGGCATGGCGGCCTCGCCGGTAGCGGTGGGTTCGCTGGTGATCGGTTCGGCCGCCGTGGGCGGAAGCCTGTGGTATTGCACCGAGGAATAGGCTCGCCGCCGCCGGGCGCGGCATCCGCCTTCACCGTCTTGCAAATACTCCGCCGGCCATCCCGGCAGGCCCAGGCTTCTTCGTTCCTCAAATACTCCCTGCGACGGCGCCGGAAAAGCGAAGGCCGCCCCCGAAGGGACGGCCCGTCATTCCTGGCCTCCGGCATTCCTGGCCGATGGCCCTGGATCAGGCTTTCGCCAGGTTGCGCAGCACGTAATGCAGCACGCCGCCATTCTCCAGGTATTCGATCTCGACCTCGGTATCGACGCGGGCCTTGAGCTGGATCACCTTCTCGCTGCCATCGGCATAGCGGATGGTGCAGGCGACCTGCGACAGCGGCTTGAACTCGCCCGCCAGCCCGTCGATCGAGATCACCTCGTCGCCCTTGAGGTTCAGCGTCTTGCGGTTCTCGCCGCCGGTGAACTCGAAGGGGATCACGCCCATGCCGACCAGGTTCGAGCGGTGGATGCGCTCGAAGCTTTCGGCGATGACCGCCTTGACGCCCAAGAGGTTGGTGCCCTTGGCCGCCCAGTCGCGCGACGAGCCGGCGCCGTATTCGACCCCGCCGAAGATCACCAGCGGCGTGCCCTGCGCCTGATAGGCCATCGAGGCGTCGAAGATCGAGGTCTGCTGCCCGTCCGGGCCCAGGGTATAGCCGCCCTCGACCCCGTCCAGCATCTCGTTGCGGATGCGGATGTTGGCAAAGGTGCCGCGCATCATCACTTCGTGGTTGCCGCGGCGCGAGCCGTAGCTGTTGAAGTCCTTGGGCGCGACCTGGCGCTCGGTCAGGTATTTGCCGGCCGGGGTGGTCGGCTTGAACGAGCCGGCGGGCGAGATGTGGTCGGTGGTGATCATGTCGCCCAGGATTGCCAGGATGCGGGCGCCGTCGATATTGCTGATCTGGCCCGGATTCTTGGACATGCCGCGGAAATAGGGCGGGTTCTGGATATAGGTCGAGGTCGGCGGCCAGTCATAGGTCTCGCTGTCGGTGATCTCGACCGCCTGCCAGCGCTCGTCGCCCTTGAACACGTCGGCATATTTCTTCTGGAAGGCCTCGCGCGTCACGGTGGCCTCGACCAGTTCCGCGACCTCCTGCGAGGTCGGCCAGATGTCCTTGAGGTAGACGTCCTTGCCCTCGGGCGTCTGGCCGATCGGATCCTTGGTCAGGTTGATGTTCACGTCGCCGGCGATGGCATAGGCCACGACCAGCGGCGGCGAGGCCAGGTAGTTCGCGCGCACGTCCGGCGAAATCCGGCCCTCGAAGTTGCGGTTGCCCGACAGCACGGCGGTGGCGACCAGGTCGTTGTCGTTGATCGCCTTGGAGATCGCCGCATCGCCCAGCGGCCCCGAGTTGCCGATGCAGGTGGTGCAGCCATAGCCGACCAGGTTGAAGCCGATGGCGTCCAGGTCTTCCTGCAGGCCGGCGGCCTCCAGGTATTCGCCCACCACCTGCGAGCCGGGGGCCAGCGAGGTCTTGACCCAGGGCTTGCGGGTCAGGCCGAGCGCGCGGGCCTTGCGCGCCACCAGGCCGGCGCCGATCATCACATAGGGGTTCGAGGTGTTGGTGCAGGAGGTGATCGCCGCGATCACCACCGAACCGTCGCGGATGGCATAGTCCTTGCCCTCGACCGCCACGCTCTTGCGCACGTCGGTGCCCGAGGTGGCGACCACGCCGCCGCCTTCCTCGACCATCTCCTCGGCCGCGGCCGACATGTCCACGCCGCGATATTCGGCCACGGTCTTGTAGAAGGCGCGGGCGGCAAGGTTCAGCGGCGTATAGTCCTGCGGACGCTTCGGACCCGAGATCGCGGGGACGATGTCGCTCATGTCCAGGTGCAGCGTGTCGGTATAGACCGGCTCGTAATCCGTGCCGCGCCAGAAGCCGTTCTCTTTGGCATAGGCCTCGACCAGGGCGATGCGGTCCTCGTCGCGGCCGGTGTTGCGCAGGTAGCGCAGCGTCTCGGCGTCGATGGGGAAGAAGCCGCAGGTCGCGCCGTATTCGGGCGCCATGTTGGCGATGGTGGCGCGGTCGGCCAGCGGCAGGTGGTCGAGCCCCTCGCCGTAGAACTCGACGAACTTGCCGACGACGCCCTTCTTGCGCAGCATGGCCACGACTTTCAGCACCAGGTCGGTCGCGGTGGTGCCTTCCATCATCTTGCCGGTCAGCTTGAAGCCCACGACCTCGGGGATCAGCATCGAGACGGGCTGGCCCAGCATCGCCGCCTCGGCCTCGATCCCGCCGACGCCCCAGCCCAGCACGGCCAGACCGTTGACCATGGTGGTGTGGCTGTCGGTGCCGACCAGCGTGTCGGGATAGGCGACGGTCTCGCCCGCCTGATCGGTGTCGGTCCAGACGGTCTGGGCCAGGTATTCCAGGTTCACCTGGTGGCAGATGCCGGTGCCGGGCGGCACCACGCGGAAGTTGTTGAACGCCTTCTGCCCCCATTTCAGGAAGGTGTAGCGTTCCAGGTTGCGTTCATATTCCAGCTCGACGTTGCGCTGGAAGGCGCGGGGGTTGCCGAAATCGTCGATCATCACCGAGTGGTCGATGACCAGGTCCACCGGGTTCAGCGGGTTGATCTTTTGCGCATCGCCGCCAAGCGCCTTGATGCCGTCGCGCATCGCGGCCAGGTCCACCACCGCCGGGACGCCGGTGAAGTCCTGCATCAGCACGCGGGCCGGGCGATAGGCGATCTCGCGCGGGTTCTGGCCGCCTTGCCGCGCCCATTCGGCGAAGGCCCTGATGTCCTCGACGCTGACCGTGCGGCCGCCGTCCTCGAAGCGCAGCAGGTTTTCCAGCACCACCTTGAGCGAGGCCGGCAGCTTCGAGAAATCGCCCAGGCCGGCCTGGGTGGCGGCGTCGATCGAGTAATAGGCATAGCTCCGAGAGCCCACCTGAAGCTGGCGGCGCGTCTTGGCGGTATCGGTTCCGGTTTCGATGGGCATGGACTCGGCTCCCTATCCTTGAAAAAGGTGGCTGAATGGCGGTGCTGCCTGCCATTTGCCCCTTTTCGGGATGGGGTTCAAGAGGGCGGGACAGGCTTTGTATGCCATTGTATGCCAAATTTTCGCTGCGGCGGCAAGATGTGGGTTTTCCATCACGGTCACGCTGCGGGAACGGGGCACTAACAAAGCATTGATTTGTCGTTCCCCGGCGCGGCGGTTTAGCTGTTGCGGATCGAAGGGGCCGGGAAAACGGGCGACATGACGGCAAGGCGCATCAAGACGACGGCTTGGGGACAGGGGCGGAAGGCGGCGATCCTGCCGGGGCTGGCCTGCGCCCTGTGGGTGCTGCTGGGCGGATTTGCCGCGCCCGCCCTGGCGCAGGACGCAGGCGGGGCGGCCGCCCCCGATCCCGCGCCGGCCGCTGCCGCGGCGCCGCAATCGCCCCAGGGGCCATCCTCCGGGACCGGCGGCGATGGAGCCGCCTTCGCGCCCCTGGCCCCGCCCGCCGCCATGTCCGAATCCGCCCTGTCCGAGGATGAGGACGACGGCATCATCGGCCTGATCGAGGCGCCCGAGGGCGCGCCGGGCGTTCCCGCCGAGGGCATGCCGCCGGTCATCGACCCCGGCGCGCTGGCCGCCTCGGCCATGGTTTCCTTTGCCGAGGTGCAGCCGCGCGCCGGCATGATGGGCCCCATCGGCCACCCGCCGGTGGTGGTCGAGCTTTTCACCTCGCAGGGCTGCTCGTCCTGCCCGCCGGCGGACGAGCTGCTGGCCGACCTGGCCGACCGCGAGGATGTCCTGGCGCTGTCCTGGCATGTCGATTACTGGGACTATCTGGGCTGGGCCGATGAATTCGCCCGCCCCGAATTCACCCGCCGCCAGCAGGTCTATGCCCACCAGGCCGGCGAGCGCGCGATCTATACGCCGCAGATCGTCGTCGGCGGCACCGATACGCTGATCGCGCTGCGCCCGGCCGAGCTGATGGGCCTGCTGCAGACCCAGATGGCGCGGCCTGCGCCGGTCATGGTCTCGTCCAGCCAGGGCAAGGACGGCTTTCGCATCGAGTTGACGCCGCGCGGCGCCATCGCCGACCGGGTGGCGATCATCCTGGTGCGCTATGCGCCGCAGCGGCGGGTGGCGATCAAGGCCGGCGAGAACCGCGGCATCGCGCTGGAATACCGCAACGTGGTGCTGGCGGCCGAGCGCATCGCCGAATGGGACGGCCGCACGCCGCTGCGCATGACCGTCCGCCGCGACAGCCAGAACAGCGCCGATTTCCCGGCCGATACCCGACATGCCATCCTGGCGCAGGAACTGGGGCGGGGCGACCCGCGCTCGGCCAGCGGGCCGATCCTGGCCGCGATCCGGCTGGACTGAACCGCGCCTGCGCCGCCCCGGCTTGCGCCGGCGCAGGCTCCGGGGCAAAACCCGGCCCGTGCCGCAGACGACCATCCCAGACAGGAGCCTCCCTTGACCGAATCGCGCAAGATCGCCCCCTGGCTCAAGGCCGCATTGGAATTCGGCCCGCTGATCCTGTTCTTCCTGGTCTTCATGCGCTTTCGCGACCAGACCGTCAGCCTGGCGGGGCGGGACTATTCCGGCTTCATCCTGGCCACGCTGGTCTTCGTGCCGGTGCTGGCGCTCAGCACGCTGGCGCTGTGGCGGCTGACGGGCAGGCTGTCGCCGATGCAGATCGCGACGCTGGTGCTGGTCGTGGTCTTCGGCGGGTTGTCGGTCTGGCTCAACGACCCGAAATTCTTCAAGATGAAGCCGACGATCATCTACCTGATCTTTGCGGGCCTTCTGGGCGCCAGCCTGGTCCTGCGCCGCAACTGGCTGGAGCTGGTCCTGTCCGAGGCGCTGCCGATGAACGCCGAGGGCTGGCGCATCCTGACCCTGCGCATGGCGCTGCTGTTCCTGACCCTTGCCGCGGCGAACGAGGCGGTCTGGCGGCTGATGTCGGAAACCGCCTGGGTGAACTTCAAGACCTTCGGCCTGCCGGCGATCATGGTGGTCTTCTTCGTCGCCAACGCCCGCCTGTTCGAGCGCCACGCCCAGCCCCGCGACGGCGAATAGCGCCGGCTGCACCCTTGCATGGCTGGCCGGGCGGGTTTAACCCGAATCCCTGAGCATCAGGAGCGAGCCATGTCCCCGGAGTCGAAGTCCCAGGAGCCGAACCAGCCTCTGCATCCGCGCACCCGCGCGGTCCATCACGGCATCCGCCGCAGCCAGTATGGCGAGATGGCCGAGGCGCTGTTCATGACCCAGGGCTTTTCCTATGACAGCGCCGAACAGGCCGAGGCGCGCTTTCTGGGGGCCGGCCCGGACGAGTTCATCTATGCCCGCTACGGCAACCCGACCTCGCGCATGTTCGAGGACCGGATCGCCGACCTCGAGGGCACCGAGGACGCCTTTGCCACCGCCAGCGGCATGGCGGCGGTCAACGGCGCGCTGATGTGCTTTCTCAAGCCCGGCGATCACATCGTCTCGTCGCGGGCGCTGTTCGGTTCCTGCCTCTACGTGCTGGACCTGCTGGCCCGGTTCGGGGTCGAGGTGTCCTATGTCGACGGCACCGACATCGACCAATGGCGCGCGGCGCTGCGGCCCGACACGCGGGCGGTGTTCTTCGAATCGGTGTCGAACCCCACGCTCGAGGTGGTGGACATCGCCGCCGTCGCGGAACTGGCCCATGCGGTCGGCGCGCTGGTGGTGGTGGACAATGTCTTTGCCACCCCGGTCTATTCCCGCGCCGCCCGGCAGGGCGCCGACGTGGTGGTCTATTCCGCGACCAAGCATATCGACGGCTCGGGCCGCTGCCTGGGCGGGGTGATCTGCGGCACGCGGGCCTTCGTGCGCGAGGTGGCCGAGCCCTATCTGAAACACACCGGCGGCGCGATCAGCCCCTTCAACGCCTGGCTGATGCTGAACGGGCTGGCCACGATGGAGCTGCGCGTGCGCGCCCAGACCGACAGCGCCCTGCAGCTTGCCGCCGCGATGAAGGACCAGGCCGGGATCGCCCGCGTGATCTATCCGGGCCTGCCCGAGCATCCGCAGCACGACCTGGTCATGCGGCAGATGGGCGCGGGCGGCACCATGGTCGCCCTCGACCTCGGCTCCAAGGAGGCGGCCTTCGCGGCGATGAACCGGATGCGCATCTTCCAGATCTCGAACAACCTGGGCGATGCGAAATCCATCGTCACCCACCCCTCGACCACCACGCATCAGCGCCTGCCCGAAGAGACGCGCCTTGCGCTTGGCATCACGCCCGGCCTGCTGCGCCTGTCGATCGGGCTGGAGGATGCCGGCGACCTGATCGCCGACATCCGCCGGTCGCTGGGCTGAGCATCGCGCGGAAGTGCCGGAGACCCCTTTCTTTTCCGGCACCGAGCCCCCAGATAGGAGCCGTCCTGACAGGGAGACGACCATGACCGACGCCCGTCCCGTCGCCACCGAGCGCGCCTATCCGGCGCTGAGCCGCGAATACCCGGCCGATTTCCGCGTGGACGACAGCTACAAGGCCAGCCTGCCGGACCTGCAGAACGGCCCGGCCAGCCTGATCGTCGGCGCCCGCGCGCCGATCCAGCATGTCGGCATCTCGAACTTCCGCCTGCCGATCCGCTACCTGACGCAAGAGGGCGGCGAGATCGCGCTGGAAACCAGCGTCACCGGCACCGTCAGCCTGGAAGCCGACCGCAAGGGCATCAACATGAGCCGCATCATGCGCTCGTTCTACGCCCATGCGGAAAAGCAGTTCTCGATGGGCGTGCTCGAGGCGGCGCTGGAGGATTACAAATCCGACCTGGGCAGTTTCGACGCCCGCATCATGATGCGGCTCAGCTATCCGATGCGGGTCGAATCGCTGCGCTCGGGCCTGTCGGGCTGGCAATATTACGACATCGCGCTGGAACTGGCCGAACGGGCCGGGCAGCGGCTGCGGATCATGCATTTCGACTACGTGTATTCCTCGACCTGCCCCTGCTCGCTGGAACTCAGCGAACATGCGCGCCAGATGCGCGGCCAGCTGGCGACGCCGCATTCGCAGCGGTCGGTGGCGCGCATCTCGGCGGTGATGCAGGGCGATACGCTGTGGTTCGAGGACATGGTGGCGCTGTGCCGCCGCGCCGTCGCCACCGAAACCCAGGTCATGGTCAAGCGCGAGGACGAGCAGGCCTTTGCCGAGCTGAACGCCGCCAACCCGATCTTCGTCGAGGATGCGGTGCGCGCCTTTGCCGCCGAGCTGATGGCCGAGCCGCGCATCGGCGATTTCCGCGTCGTCGCCAGCCACCAGGAATCGCTGCATTCCCATGACGCGGTCTCGGTGCTGACCCGGGGCGAGACCTTCGCCCATGCCAGCCTGGACCCTGCGATCTTCGCCGGCCTCAGGGCGTAATGCTGTGGTTGTCCAGCGGAATGGCCTGTCTCCTGACGGCCCGGCTGGCGGCAATCTGGCTTTGTCTGGGCCATCGCTATCCTGAATGGCACCGGCGACGGCTGGCCGAGGGGCGGGCGTCCGGTCCCCTCGCGTTCGGGATGCTCCATGCCAATCCGCTGTTCGACGGCCACGGGTTTCTGGACTGGTACCACCCGCGCAACCGCCGCGAACGCATCCGGTGCTACGCGGTCGGTGCGGTTTTTCTCGCCCTGGCCTTTCTGGTTTTCTGGGGACTCACCGCCGCGGTAGGCGGCCTGTGAACGAAATGAGAACGACGGGCTTTCCCGAGCGCGGCTGCGGGGCTATGGTGCGGGCATGAGCAATTTCGACGACTCGGACGCCTTCGAGGCCGCAGCCGCCCCGGTTCCGCTTTCCCAGCGTGCCATGGGCGTGCGGCCCGCGCCCTATCTGGACGGGCTGAACCCGGCGCAGCGCGCCGCGGTCGAGGCGCTGGACGGCCCCGTGCTGCTGCTGGCCGGCGCCGGCACCGGCAAGACCCGCGCCCTGACCACCCGCATCGCGCATCTGCTGAACCTTGGTCGCGCGCGTCCGGGGCAGATCCTGGCCGTGACCTTCACCAACAAGGCCGCGCGCGAGATGAAGAACCGCATCGGTCGTCTTCTGGGCGAGATGGTCGAGGGCATGCCCTGGCTCGGCACCTTCCATTCGATCAGCGTCAAGATCCTGCGCCGCCACGCGGAACTGATCGGCGATGGCGCGCTGCACCTGAAGCCCAGCTTCACCATCCTGGACACCGACGACCAGGTCCGGCTGCTCAAGCAGCTGATCCAGGCCGAGAATATCGACGAAAAACGCTGGCCGGCGCGCCAGCTCGCGCATCTGATCGACGGCTGGAAGAACCGCTGCCTGTCCCCCGCCAAGCTGCCCCAGGGCGAGGAACGCGCCTTCGACGGCCGCGGCGGCCGGCTTTACGCCGCCTATCAGCGCCGGCTGCTGGAGCTGAACGCGGTCGATTTCGGCGACCTGTTGATGCATTGCGTGAACCTGTTCCAGGCGCATCCCGACGTGCTGCGCGGCTGGCAGGACCGCTTCCGCTATATCTTGGTGGACGAATACCAGGACACCAACACCGCGCAATACATGTGGCTGCGGCTCTTGGCGCAGGCGCATCGCAACATCTGCTGCGTCGGCGACGACGACCAGTCGATCTATGGCTGGCGCGGCGCCGAGGTCGGCAACATCCTGCGCTTCGAAAGCGATTTCCCCGGCGCCCAGGTGATCCGGCTGGAACAGAACTATCGCTCGACCCCGCATATCCTCGCCGCCGCCTCGGGGCTGATCGCGGCGAACAAGGGGCGCTTGGGCAAGACGCTCTGGACCGAGGCCGAAGAGGGCGAGCGCGTCCGCCTGATCGGCCATTGGGACAGCGAGGCCGAGGCGCGCTGGATCGGCGAGGAGATCGAGGC
Source organism: Paracoccus sp. FO-3 (assembly GCF_006386455.1). Taxonomy (NCBI): domain Bacteria; kingdom Pseudomonadati; phylum Pseudomonadota; class Alphaproteobacteria; order Rhodobacterales; family Paracoccaceae; genus Paracoccus; species Paracoccus sp. FO-3. Next base: position 46,013 of record NZ_VCBQ01000027.1, read on the forward strand.
CTTCCACGGCGGCCATCGCCACAGCGTCGGCCGGCGCAGCCTGAACGACATCGCCATCCTGGTGCGGGCCAGCCACCAGATGCGGGCCTTCGAGGACCGCTTCATGACCATCGGCCTGCCCTATCGGGTGATCGGCGGCCCGCGCTTCTACGAGCGGCAGGAAATCCGCGACGCCATGGCCTATTTCCGCCTGGCGGTCAGCCCCACCGACGACCTGGCCTTCGAGCGCATCGTGAACGTCCCCAAGCGCGGGCTGGGCGACAAGGCGGTGCAGAAGATCCAGGTCGAGGCGCGCGAACGCGGGCTGTCGCTCTTGGAGGGCGCGGCCTCGGCCGTCGCCACCGGCGCGATTGGCGGCAAGGGCGCGGGGGCGCTGCGCCAGTTCACCGAGGCGATGGGCCGCTGGCACGCCGATGCGCTGGACAGCCGCGTGAACCATGTCGAGCTGGCCGAGCGCATCCTGGACGAATCCGGCTATACCGCCATGTGGCAGAACGACAAGAACCCCGACGCGCCGGGCCGGCTCGACAACCTCAAGGAACTGGTCAAGGCGCTGGAGGAATTCGAAAACCTTCAGGGCTTCCTGGAACATGTCGCGCTGGTCATGGACAATGACAAGGGCGAGCAGTCCGAGGAGGTCAGTATCATGACCCTTCACGCCGCCAAGGGGCTGGAATATCCCATCGTCTTCCTGCCGGGGTGGGAGGACGGGCTGTTCCCCAGCCAGCGCAGCATGGACGAAAGCGGCATGAAGGGGCTCGAGGAGGAACGGCGCCTGGCCTATGTCGGCATCACCCGCGGCGAGGAGCTGGTGACGATCAGCTTTGCCGGCAACCGCCGCATGTATGGGCAATGGCAGTCCAGCCTGCCCTCGCGCTTCATCGACGAACTGCCCGAGGATCATGTCGAGGTGCTGACGCCGCCGGGCCTCTATGGCGGCGGCTATGGCGCGGCGGCCCAGCCCTTTGCGCAATCGGTGATGCACGAACGCGCGGCGCGGGCCGATGTCTACAACTCGCCGGGCTGGAAGCGGATGCAGGAACGCTCCGCCCAGCGGGCCCAGCCCGTGCATCGCACCCCGGTCGTCATCGACGCCGAGCCGGCGGCGCGGTTTTCGGTCGGCGACCGGGTATTCCACCAGAAATTCGGCAATGGCACCATCATGGGCATCGCCGAGGACACGCTGACCATCCAGTTCCCCACCGGCTTCAAGACGGTGAAGGCGGGCTACGTGCAGCCCTCGTCCGGCGGCGGCGCGCTGGACGACGTGCCGTTCTGAAGCGCCTGCGCCGCGCACCCCGCCATCCCGGCCGCGCCCCCCGATTGCACCCGCTGAACCGGCGGATCCTCTACAACCGCGCCTCCGGCCATCCCGCGCGGTTGCACCGCCGCAGCCGTCTTCTTCGTTCTTCAAATACTCATCCGGCGGCGCAACCGGCGCGGCGCTTGACCCCGAAGGCGCCGCGCCCTATCTGAGCCTTGCGCGGATGGCCGGATGACCGCGGCGGCAACGTCGAGGAAAGTCCGGACTCCATGAAGGCACGGTGCCGGGTAACGCCCGGCGGGGGCAACCCCAGGGAAAGCGCCACAGAGATGAGACCGCCGGCGGCACGCCGCAGGCAAGGGTGAAACGGTGGGGTAAGAGCCCACCGCGGGGCTGGCAACAGTCCCGGCACGGCAAGCCCCACCGGGAGCAATGCCGAATAGGGACCGCGCGTCGCAAGACAGGGCCGCCTTCGCCCCAGCAGGTCCGGGTTGGCAGCTAGACCCCGTCAGCAATGGCGGGGCCAGAGGAATGGTCATCGAAGGGGGCGACCCCGGAACAAAATCCGGCTTACAGGCCATCCGCGCAAATCTTTCCTGATCGCTCCGGCAAGCGGCCCGCGGGCCTTTGGCGGGCACGGTTCGGGGGCGGTCGATTTTCGCCGCAAGGCTGTCGATTTCCGGCCGATTCCCGGTTGACTTCGCCCGTTCTGCCGCTAAAAGGCGGGCTTCAAGAGAATTCCACGGGGTTGGCGAGACGCATTTTGCCCCGCAGCAGGAGCGAAAGAGATGGCGAAGCCGACGACGATCAAGATCCGTCTGAACTCGACGGCCGGGACCGGGCATTTCTATGTCACCAAGAAGAACGCCCGCACGATGACCGAAAAGATGACGGTCAACAAATACGACCCGGTTGCGCGCAAGCATGTCGAATACAAGGAAGGCAAGATCAAGTAGGATCTGCCCCTTCGACGGGACCATGCAAGGCCGCGCCCCGCAACGGGCGCGGCTTTTCCTTTGGGCCGCCGCTCCGCCAGCCCCTCAGGCGGCCGTGGCGACCAGGAAGCTGCGCGGAAAGGGCAGCAGCACCCGGCCCGCGGCTTCGGGGTAATGGGGCGCGATCCCGCGGCGATAGGCGGCAAGGAACTCGGGCCGCTCGGCCTTGTCCAGCCGGTCCAGATAGGGTCGCAGCGCCGAGCCGAGGAACCATTCCACGATCCCTTCCAGCCCGTCCAGCTCGACATGATAGACCGTGCGCCAGACATCGACGCGGGCGCAGGACGGGCGCAGCAGGGCATGCAGTTCTGCCGGCGACAGCAGCGGCCGGCGTTGCCCCGCCGCCCCGGCCAGCCGGGCCGACCAGCGCGGATCGCCGGCGGCGCGGCGCATGGCCACATGGCTCGGCTCGTCCAGATTGTCGGGCATCTGCACCGCCAGCACGCCGCCGGGGCGCAGCAGCCCGACCAGATGCGGCAGCAGCGCCCGGTGATCGGGCACCCATTGCAGCGAGGCATTGGCAAAGATCAGCTCGGGCGGTGCCTCGGGACGCCAGCTTTCGACATCCCCCTGCACGAAGCGGCAGCCGGGCAGGGCGGCCTGGGCGGTGCGGATCATGTCGGCGTCGGGATCAAGGCCGACGATCTGCGCGCCGGGAAAACGCTCGGCCAGCAGCGCGGTGGAATTGCCCGGCCCGCAGCCGATGTCCGCCACCAGGCCCGGCGTCTCCAGCGGCACCGCCGCCAGCAGGTCGCGCGCCGGGCGGGTGCGGTCGCCCAGGAATTTTGCATATTGTGCGGCCGACCATTGCACGGCGTTTCCTCCGCCCCCGATTCGTCCGCAGCCTAGCGGATGGGCCGCGGCGGAAACAGGGCGCGCGCCGGTCGCGGCCCTAGTGGAAATCGCGCGATTTCGGCAGCACCCTGACCTGGCGCGGATGGCCGGCGCGCGGGGCCGGCAGGGCCGGGGAGGTCTCTCCGGCCAGGCGCAGCAGCGCGTCGGAGCGGTCGCCCAGCCAATGCGCGACGATATGGGTCACGCCCGCGGCGCGCTGCAGCTGGCCATGCACTTCCAGCAGGCGGGCGGTCATCACCACCTTGCGGAAACGCGCGAAGGTCTTTTCCCAGATCACCAGGTTCGCCACCCCGGTCTCATCCTCCAGCGTGACGAAGCAGGTGCCGTTGGCGCTGCCGGGACGCTGGCGCACCAGCACGATGCCGGCCATGCGCAGGCTGGCGCGGTTCGGCAATCGCGCCAGGCCCGCCGCCGGGACATAGCCCTGCGCCGTCAGGCTGCGGCGCAGGAAGGCCATGGGATGGGCCTTCAGCGACAGGCGCAGCGTCTGGTAATCGGCGGCGACATGTTCGCACAGGGCCATGGCAGGCAGGGCGACGGCGGGCTCGGCCCCCTCGTCCCGGCGCCCGAACAGCGGCAGTTCCGGCGCGTCGCGCAAGCCGCGCGCCTGCCACAGCCCCGCCCGCCGGTCGAGCCCCATCGAGCGCAGCCCGTCCGCCGCCGCGATCAGCCGGATGGCGCGGGCATCGAGTCCGGCGCGCGCCTTCAGGTCGGCCAGGTCGGCATAGGGTTCGTCCCGTGCCGCCGTGATCCTGCCGGCCAGCGCCTCGGACAGCCCGTCGATCTGGCGCAGGCCCAGGCGCAGGGCGAAGGCGCCGTCGCAGGGCTCCAGCGTATTGTCCCATGCGCTGATGTTCACATCGGCCGGCAGCACGGTGACGCCGTGGTCGCGCGCGTCGCGCACGATCTGGGCGGGCGCGTAGAAGCCCATCGGCTGGCTGTTCAAGAGCGCCGCGGCGAAGGCGGCCGGGTGATGGCATTTCAGCCAGGCCGAGACATAGGCCAGGTGCGCAAAGGCCGCCGCATGGCTTTCGGGAAAGCCGTAATCGCCGAAACCCTTGATCTGGTTGAAGCATCGCTCGGCGAAGTCGCGGGTGTAGCCGCGTTCGACCATGCGGCCGACCATGCGGACCTCCAGCCGGCCGATGGTCCCGCGCGAGCGGAAGGTGGCCATGGCCTTGCGCAGCTCGTCCACCTCGTCGGGGGTGAATTCGGCGGCGACCATGGCGATCTTCATCGCCTGTTCCTGGAAGATCGGCACGCCTTCGGTGCGGAACAGGATATTTTTCAGCTCGTCCGGGTCGCCATCCTTGGGGCCGGGGTAATCGACCGTCTCCAACCCCGCCCGGCGGCGCAGATAAGGGTGGACCATGTTGCCCTGGATCGGGCCGGGACGGACGATGGCGACCTGGATCACCAGGTCGTAGAACTCCTTGGGCTTCAGCCGCGGCAGCATGGCCATCTGCGCCCGGCTTTCGACCTGGAAGGTGCCGATGCTGTCGCCCCTTTTCAGCATCTCATAGGTCGGCTGGTCGTCATGGTCGAAGTCCGAAAGCGCCAGCGCCTTGCCGTAATGCACCCGGACCAGCTCGAAGCATTTGCGGATGCAGGTCAGCATCCCCAGCGCCAGCACATCGACCTTGAGGATGCGCAATTCGTCGATGTCGTCCTTGTCCCATTCGATGAAGCTGCGCTCGGGCATGGCGGCATTGCCGATGGGCACGGTCTCGGACAGCGGCCCCTCGGTCAGCACGAAGCCGCCGACATGCTGCGACAGGTGGCGCGGCATGCCGATCATCTCGTCGGCCAGCCTGACCGCGCGCCGCAGCAGCGGGTCGTCCAGGTCGAGCCCCGCCTGGTCGGTCGAGGCGGCGGAGATGTCCTTGCCCCAGCTGCCCCAGACCGTGTCGGCAAGCGCCGAGGTCACGTCCTCGGACAGGCCCATGACCTTGCCGACCTCGCGGATGGCGCTGCGCGGGCGATAGTGGATCACCGTGGCGCAGAGGCCGGCACGGTCGCGGCCGTATTCGTCATAGATGTGCTGGATGACCTCCTCGCGCCGCTCATGTTCGAAATCCACGTCGATGTCGGGCGGCTCCTTGCGGTTTTCGCTGATGAAGCGCTCGAACAGCAGCTGATGCTTGGCGGGATCGACCGGGGTGATGCCAAGGACGTAGCAGACCGCCGAATTGGCCGCCGAGCCGCGGCCCTGGTGCAGGATCGCCGCATCATGGGCAAAGCGCACGATCTCGTGGATGGTCAGGAAATATTGCGCATATTCCTTGCGTGCGATCAGATCCAGTTCCTTGCGAATGGTGGCTTGGACCTGCGGCGGGATGCCGTCGGGATAGCGCCGGCGGGCACAGCGCCAGGTCAGATCCTCGAGATGCTGTTGCGGGGTCAGGCCGGCGGGCACGGTCTCCTTGGGATATTCGTATTGCAATTCGTCCAGCGAAAAGCGGCAGCTGTCGGCGATCTCGCGCGTGGCGCGGATGGCATGGGGCCAGTCGGAGAACAGGCGCACCATCTCGGCCGGGGGTTTCAGGTAACGCTCGGCGTTCTGCGCCAACAGCAGGCCGGCCTCTACGATGGTGGTGCCCTCGCGGATGCAGGTCATCACGTCCTGCAGCGGGCGGCGGTCGGGCGCGTGGTAATGCACGTCGTTCACCGCGACGATGGAGAGCCCCGAGGCCCGCGCCCCCCGGTCCAGCCGGTTGATCCGCGCCCGGTCGTCGCCGCGATAAAGCCAGCTTGTCGCGACATGGGACAGCTGCGGCAGGCGCGCGGCCAGTCCGGGCAGGGGCGACAGATCCTCGCCCGGCAGCCAGACCAGCCGCAGCCCCTGCGCATGGGCGGCCAGGTCGCCAAGGCTCAGGTCGCAGCGCCCCTTCTGCTGCCATTTCCCGTCCAGGTCGTGCCGCCGCCCCTTGGTGATGAGCGCGGCGAGCCGGCCATAGGCGGCGCGGTCGGTGGGATAGGCCAGGAAGGCGGTGCCGTCCGCCAGCACGATCCGCGCCCCGATCACCGGGCGCAGCTGCAGCTTCTTCGCCGCGGCATGCAGCCGCACCACGCCGGCCAGGCTGTTCAGGTCGGCGATCCCCAGCGCGTCATAGCCCATCAGATGCGCCGCCAGCGCCAGTTCGCGCGGATGCGAGGCGCCGTGCAGGAAGCTGAAGGCGCTGGTCACGGCCAGTTCGACGTAATCCGCGGGCGGGTTCGGGACCTCGACCTTGGGCAGCAGGATCTCGGGGCGGGAATGATGGTCGGGCATCAGGCGAATATCCCGTGCAGGAACCAGCGCGGCGTGCCGCCGCGGCCGTCATGGACCAGCCCCTCGCGATAGATCCACAGCCGCAGGCCGCTGTCGTCCTCGATGCGGAAATAGTCGCGCAGCCGCGTGCCGGCGCGGTCGTGCCACCATTCCGGGGCGATGCGCTCGGGCCCGGCATGGCGGGCGACGCGCAGGGTCTGCCGACGCCAGACGAACTGCGCCGGCGGCCCCTCGGGGATGACGTAGAGGACGCGGATCTCCTCGGGCGGGTTGAGCAGGCGGATGGGCCGGTCGGGGCGCGCGGGCGGGGCCGGGTCGGCGGCCAGCGGCGGGCCGGGGGTTTCGGCGCGTTCGGGGACATGGCTTTCGCGCGGCAGCGGGCGGCTGATCGCAGCCGTGCCGAAGCGCGCCGCCAGCCGGTCCACCAGCCGCGCCAGCGCCAGTCCCTGGGGCGCGGCGCCGTCCAGGCCGGGCTGGGCCTGGGCCAGCGGCTCGACCGCCTCGGCGGCCAGCCGGATCAGGTCGAAGCCATAGCCGGGGTCCAGCCGCTCCAGCCGGCCGTCGAACAGCCGCAGCAGGTGGCCGGGATCGCGCGTGGGCGCAGCCATGGCGACGCGGATGTCGCGCCGCTCGCCATCGACGCGAAAGACCGACAGGCACAGCCGCCGGCAGCCGCGATCCGCCGCCGCCATCTGCGCGCAAAGCGCCTCCAGCAGGCCGGGCAGCCAGTCGGATGGGTCCATCACCGGCTCGGCCAGCCGGGCCTCGGCGCTGTATTCGGGCGCGGGCTCGGGCGCGTCCAGCGGCTCGGCCGCCCGCCCCAGCGCCTGGTCGAGCCGGACCAGCGGGTTGTCCTGCGGCAGGGCGCGGGCAAAGCGGCGCATCAGCGACAGACGCGGAATGACGGCCAGGTCGCCGATGGTCCTGAGCCCCAGCCGGCGCAAGAGCAGCAGGGTCTCGTCCGACAGCCGCAGCCCCGCGACCGGCAGCGGCGCCAGCGCCGGCAGCGGATCGGTGCAGATCGCGCGCTCGGGGCCAAGGCGGGCCAGCGCCCAGGCCGCGCCG
>NZ_VCBQ01000270.1:0-1228 GCF_006386455.1 Paracoccus sp. FO-3
ACGATCCGGCCGCCGCAGCACGCCAGCGTGGCTGCCCCGATCCCGGCCATGAAGGACAGGACCAGCCGGCCCGCGGCGCGCAGGTCCAGCCCCGGCCAGTCCTCGGGCCGCACCGAGACCACGATCACGTCGCTTTGCGCCGCCAGCTCGGCCGCGTTGCGCGCCCATGTCACGTTGGCATGGCCGTGGTAGTTGGTCTGCGGGGCGCTGCGATTGAGCAGCACCAGCTCGCCCGGCGCCAGGATGCCGCGCGCGAGCAGCCCCGCGCCGAGCGCCGAGCCGAGCCAGCCGGTGGCGCCGATCAGGCCGACCCTCATGCCTGCCGCCCGTCATGCTGCCCGTCATGCTGCCCGTCATGCTGGCCGCCATGCTGGCCGGTATAGGCGTTGATCGCGGCCTGGAAGGGGATGACGCCGATGGCCCGGCCCTGGGGATCCTGGACCCGCAGCGCCTGCAGCCGGCTGGCGGCCATCTGCTGCAGCGCCTCGGCGATGCTGGCCTCGGGGGCGATGGCGGCCTCGGGCAGGGCGGCGTCGGGCAGGGCGGCTTCGGGGGCGTCGAAACCGTGCCGGGCCTGCATCACCGCGCCGACCTTCAGCACCTTGCCGCGGTCGACATGCTGGACGAAATTCGCCACGTAATCGTCGGCCGGGCGCAGCACGATGTCCTGCGCCGTGCCCTGCTGGATCACCGAGCCGTCGCGCAGAAGCGCGATGCGGTCGCCGATGCGCAGCGCCTCGTCGAGGTCGTGGGTGATGAAGACGATGGTCTTCTTCACCTCCTGCTGCAGGTCCAAGAGCACCGTCTGCATGTCGTAGCGGATCAGCGGGTCGAGCGCCGAATAGGCCTCGTCCATGAGCAGGATCGGCGCGTCGTTGGCCAGCGCGCGCGCCAGGCCCACCCGCTGCTGCATGCCGCCCGAAAGCTGGCTCGGATAGCTCTTCTCGAAGCCCGAAAGCCCGACCCGCTCGATCCAGCGCATGGCGGTGCGGTAGCGCTCGGCCTGCGGGATGCCCTGCACCTCGAGGCCATAGGCGGCATTGTCGAGCACGGTGCGATGCGGCAGCAGGCCGAATTTCTGGAACACCATCGCGGTCTTGTGGCGGCGGAACGCGCGCAGCTCCGCCTGCGACATGGCGACGACGTTGCGGCCCTCGATCACGATCTCGCCGGCGGTGGGCTCGATCAGCCGGTTGATGTGGCGGATCAGCGTCGACTTGCCCGATCC
>NZ_VCBQ01000271.1:0-1219 GCF_006386455.1 Paracoccus sp. FO-3
CAGCCAGAAAAATTTGCAACAGAGCCCGCACCGGTTCGGTGATCAGCTTGTTGTCCGGCGGCAGCAGCTTGTCGATCTTGCGCCGTCCTGTTCCGGCCCTTTCGGCCGGGATTTCGCGTCCGATGGTGATCGGGATCAGCCCCAGTTCCTCGGCGGCAGCACATTGCGCGTCCGAGGCGTTCTGCACCCCGAAGACCTGCAGATCGCGCCTGCGCAGTTGCTCCACCAGGGCGCGGAGGCCGTCGATATCAGTCAGCCCGGGCACCATCCCCAAGTCGAGGATCAGCGGGGCATCCAGAAGAAGCTGGGGCGCGCGCCGCAATTGTTCGTCAAGGGCATCGTAGAAAGCAGTGTCGATCGCTTCGCTATCCACCCGCAGGGCAATCGCGGTGATGAAGCGTCCGCGGATCTGAAAAGGCTGCGCCGCAACCGAAGCGCGCGCGCCCCGGCCGTTTGCTTTGTTGGTCCGCACCTGGATCGTGCTCCTGCTCTCGTCTCTGGGTGCGATTCGACTGCGCCCTTGTTTTCGAATCTCGTAGACCCATTCGGCAGGGCTGCGCATCGTGGAATTTCGCGGACAAACGGATTGAGCGATTTCCCGCTAACACTCCCCTGCGGGCACGGAGACATTCCGCTCATACGGGTATTGCAGGCTCATCTGCATCTTGACGTTGCACCATTTGGCAATGTCGTGATGGCATTCCTTCGGTTGCTCCCCCGCGCGCAACAAGGGCAGCGCGATCTGCACCAACATGCGGACAATCAAACGCATGGATCTGGAGAGCGCGGCCCTCAACGCCCTGGAGCACCATCTGATGGACCCCGAGATGGTAGAAGCCTTTTGCCTAGCCTACGCCGAGGAGCGGAACCGGTTGCAGGCGGTAGCCATGGCCGGGCGGAGCCGGCTCGAGAAGGAGCTGGCCGGTGTGACGCGTGATCATAGCAAGCTTGTCGACGCGATCGTGGCCGGCATTCCGGCAGAGCAGGTGCGCGACCGGATGATCGCGCTCGATTCGCGTCGCAAGGAGCTGGAGGCGGAAATCGCCACGTCCGCAGCACCGGAGCCGGTGCGGTTTCATTCGTCGATGGCGCGCACCTACCGAGAGCGTGTTGGCGCGCTGATCCGCGGGCTAGGCGATGCCGAGGGGATGGAGGGGGCGAAGGAAGCGGTGAGGGGGCTCGTAGAGCGAATGGCTCTGTTGCAAATTTTTCTGGCTGC
>NZ_VCBQ01000272.1:0-1216 GCF_006386455.1 Paracoccus sp. FO-3
TCGAGACCGAGACGCTGGCTCTGGCCGGGAACCGTGCCGCGCTGGCCGACCTGAACGGGCAATGGATCGACCGGTTCCATGACCGTAACGGGCTGAAGTACATCGTTCTGGACATGGACAGCTCGGTCAGCCCGACCCATGGCGACCAGGAAGGGTCTGCCTGGAATGGCCATTTCGACTGTAGCTGCTATCACCCCAACTTTCTGTTCAACCAGTTCGGGATGCTGGAACGCTGCGCCCTGCGCCATGGCAACGTCCACAGCGCCGATGGCTGGCGTGATGTTCTCGACCCCGTCATTGCGCGCTACGCGGAGCGCGACCTTGGTGGCAGGTTCTTCCGGGCCGATGCTGCCTACGCGATCCCGGCGATCTATGAGCGATTGGAAGAAGCGCGGTTCTTCTACGCCATCCGGCTGCCCGCAAACGCGGTCCTCAAGGACAAGATCGCGCATCGGCTAACGCGCCCTGTCGGGCGGCCGTCACTGACCAAGGTCAAGCGGTTCTTCGAGGAATTCGAGTATCAGGCGGCGTCCTGGGACAAGGAACGCCGGGTGATCGCCAAGATCGAATGGCATCCGGGCGAACTGTTCCCGCGTGTCGGCTTCATCGTCACCAACCTGCCGATGGAGCCGGACTGGGTGGTGCGGTTCTACAACCAGCGCGGCACCGCCGAGCAGCACATCAAAGAGGGCAAATACGCCTTTCGCTGGACGCGGCTGTCGTGCCGGAAGTTCCGCGACAATGAGGTGCGGCTGCAACTGCACGCCCTGGCGTACAACCTGGCCACCTTCTTGCACTGCATCGAGCTGCCCGAGGCCATGGCCGACTGGTCGTTGACCAGCCTGCAACTGAAGCTGATCAAGATCGGGGCACGTGTGGTCCGTCACGCCCGCACCATCACCTTCCAGCTGGCCGAGGTCGCTGTCACCGGCACGATGGTACGCGCCATCCTCGCCGCTATCCGCCGATTGCGAGCGCCACCGCTATGCGCATGATCGCGATCCACGCTCAAACTGAACGAAAGCGGCTGGACAGATCTGTCCGCTGCGCTGAAAAACGCCGCCCCTGGGCAAGGAAACAGCGGCTTCGCGGTCTGATCCGTCCAGATCCAGCAGTCTGCGCGACCGCAGGTGCCGCTTGCGGCAGAAAATCCTTGTCTAGCGCTCGGATACAGGCGATCTTCACCTCAAACGACACGCCACTTGGGGAATGCAGG
>NZ_VCBQ01000273.1:0-1159 GCF_006386455.1 Paracoccus sp. FO-3
GAACGGCCAATGGATCGACCGGTTTCATGACCGCAACGGGTTGAAATACATCGTGCTGGACATGGACAGCTCGGTCAGCCCCACCCACGGCGATCAGGAAGGTGCTGCCTGGAACGGGCATTTCGACTGCACCTGCTATCACCCCATCTTCTTGTTCAACCAGTTTGGCATGCTGGAGCGCTGCGCCCTGCGTAACGGCAATGTCCACAGCGCCGATGGCTGGCGGGATGTCCTTGATCCCGTCATTGCCCGATATGCTGGCCGCGACCTTGGTGGACGCTTCTTCCGGGCCGACGCTGCCTACGCGATCCCCGCGATCTATATGCGGCTGGAAGAAGCCAGGTTCTTCTACGCCATCCGTCTGCCCGCCAACGCCGTCTTGCGCGAGAAGATCGCGCATCGGCTGACACGGCCCGTGGGACGGCCTTCGCTGACCAAGGTCAAACGGTTCTTCGAGGACTTCGAGTATCAGGCGGCGTCCTGGGACAAGCCGCGCCGCGTCATCGCCAAGATCGAATGGCATCCGGGCGAGCTGTTCCCCAAAGTCGGCTTCATCGTCACCAACCTGCCGATGGAGCCAGACTGGGTGGTGAGGTTCTACAACCAGCGCGGCACCGCAGAGCAGCACATCAAGGAAGGCAAATATGCCTTTCGCTGGACGCGGCTGTCATGCCGGAAGTTCCGGCACAACGAGGTGCGGCTGCAACTGCACGCGCTGGCCTACAACCTGGCAACCTTCCTGCGCTGCATCGAACTGCCCGAGGCCATGGCGGACTGGTCGTTGACCAGCCTGCAACTCAAGCTGATCAAGATCGGCGCCCGCGTCGTCCGCCACGCCCGCGCCATTACCTTCCAGTTGGCCGAGGTCGCCGTCACCGGCCCGATGGTGCGGGCCGTCCTTGCCGCCATCCGCCGTCTTCGAACGCCTCCGTCATGCGCATGACCACGATCCATGCCCAAGCTGAACGAAAGCGGCAGGACAGGTCCGTCTGCCGCGCGGAAAAGCGGCTCTGCCGGGCCAGAATGCTGCGGGTTCGAGGCTTGATCCACCCGACTTCGGCCGTTTGCGCGACGACAGACACCGCTCGGGGCGAAAAACGCTTGCCCAGCGAGCAAAATCAGGCGATCTTGAAGTCAAGCGGCAGGCCACTTGGGGAAT
>NZ_VCBQ01000274.1:0-1156 GCF_006386455.1 Paracoccus sp. FO-3
GAGGGTGCGGATTTCCACCAGCACACCATCCGCGACGGCCGGCGCGAGACCAGCTACACCGCCTTCGTCAAGCCGGTCCTGCACCGGCGCAACCTGACCGTGATGCGCAAGACCCGCGTGCTGCGCATCCTGGTCGAGCGGGGCGAGGCGACCGGCGTCGAGATCCTGCAGGGCGACCGGCGCCATGTGATCCGCGCCCGGCGCGAGATCGTGGTCTCGGCCGGGTCGCTGAATTCGCCGCATCTGCTGATGCTGTCGGGGATCGGCGAGGGGCGGATGCTGGCGGCGCAGGGCATCGCGGTCGCGCGCGACCTGCCGGGCGTGGGCCGGAACCTGCAGGACCACTGGTTCGGCCCGATGATCTGGGAGGTGACGCGGGGCAGTTCCTACAACGACGCCCTGCGCGGGCTGGGGAAATACGTCGAGGGGGTCAAATACCTGCTGGCGCGGCGCGGGCTGCTGGCCCTGTCGGTCTCGGCCTCGGCGGTGTTCGCGCGCAGTTCGGACGCGCTGGCGCAGCCGGACCTGCAGATGGTGCTGCGGCCGGTGTCCTACACCTTCCATCCCAAGGGGGCGGTGATGGTGGACGGCTTTCCCGGCGTCAGCGCCGGGGTGGTGCTGCTCAACCCCGGCTCGCGCGGGCATGTGTCGCTGAGATCGCCCGACCCTCTGGCGGCGCCGGCCTTCCAGCCGAACTACCTTTCCGACCCCGACGACGGGCGGCGCACGGTCCTGGGCTTGCGGCGGATGCGCGAGATCATGTCCCGCGACCCGGTGGCGGCCCGCGTGGTGGCCGAGCGGCTGCCGGGGCCGGCGGTGCAGGAGGACGGGGCGCTGCTCGAGCACATCAGGGCCCACGGCAATTGCGGCTGGCACCAGGTCGGCACCTGCCGGATGGGGCGCGACGCGTTGTCGGTGGTGGATCCGCGGCTGCGGGTGCATGGCATCGGGCGGCTGCGTGTGGCGGACGGGTCGGTCATGCCCACGATCACCTCGGGCAATACCAACGCGCCCTGCATCATGATCGGGGAAAAGGCGGCGGACATGATCCGGCAGGACGCCCTGCCGCGCCGCGACACAAGCTGAACATCGGGAGGGACCAAGATGACGGCAGATTTCACCCATCCGGGACGGGAAACCGCGCGGGACTGGGCGG
>NZ_VCBQ01000275.1:0-1156 GCF_006386455.1 Paracoccus sp. FO-3
AGCCCGGCACCGCCGCGGTCGATCCCGCCCATGCCGAGCCGGGCGGTGCGCGCTGGCGCGGCGAATGGGCCAGCCTGCGCGACGAGATCCGCGGCGGCGCCGAGCCGGCCGAGGTCGAGATCGCCCGGCTTTCGACCCGGCTGATCCTGCCCGGCGAGGCGGTGCAGGGCGCCGTCACCCTGCCGCTGGCCGGGATCGAGGGGCTGGCCGCCGACGGCCGCGTCGTGCTGGCCGAGGGCTGGCTGCCTCCCGCGCTGACGCTGGCCGCCGTGCCCTGGTATGGCGGGCTGCTCAAGGAACTGGTCGGCGGGCTCGACCGCATCATCGAGGCGCAGGGCGGCATGGTGCTGGGCGGCGCCGGCCGCTCGGTCGAGAACCTGCTGATCCTGGAGCTGGCCAATGCCGCCCGGCCGCGGCTGCAGCACCTGCTGGCGCAGAACCTTGCCCACCCCTCCGAGCTTTTCGCCGACCTGGCCGAGCTGGCGGGGCGGATGGCGACCTATGGCTCGTCCACGCGGCGGCTGTCGCCGCTGCCGGAATATGACCATGCCGACCCGCAGCCGGCCTTCGCCGCACTGGCGGATGCGCTGCGCTCGCTGATCCTGTCCCTGCGCCATGTCGAGCCGAAATCCCGCGCCCTGCCGGTGGCGCGCCACGCGCAGAACGTCTGGAAGGTGCGCATCGACAATCCCGAGATCCTGCAAAACAGCCGCATCGTGCTGCGCATCGGCTCGGACATGTCGGACGAGGGCTTGATGCAGCTGTTCACCCGCCAGGTCACCGTGGGCGCGGCCGATGAGTTCGAGGCGCTCTGGACCTCGCGCCTGCCGGGCATCCCGCTGCGGCCGCTGCATTCGCAGCCGCGCGAGATCCCCTATGACGGCGACCGGCTGTGCCTGGAGCTGGACCGCAAGTCCGAGCATTGGGCGCGGCTGCAAGCCTCGCCGGGCTTCGTGCTGGGCGTGTCGGGCAAGCTGGACCGCGAGCCCGAAATCGACTGCTACGCGGTCAGCAGGTAGGGAGCGGGGGATGGGCGACCAGAACGATCCCTTCGGCCTTGGCGACCCCGGCCGCACGCGCATCCGCCCGCTGGGCGCGGGCCGGCCGCAATCCCAGCCCGCTTCGCCCGGCCCCGTCCCCGCCGCGCCGCGCCCCG
>NZ_VCBQ01000277.1:0-1116 GCF_006386455.1 Paracoccus sp. FO-3
GCGTTCTGGCTTGCCAGGGCGACGGCGACGGCGAACACCAGGAACAGGGCAAAGAAAAAGCCGCCCCGAGGGGGCGGCCACGCTGCGCCTGGTCTGATGATCCTGCGTGGATCCTCCCGAAACTATCTGCCGCTTTTCAAGGTCCAGAATGGACGTCAGCTTTTGGGTCGATCATCGCGCCGTGCGCTTGCAGCTTTATACACCTCGCTTCGTTCGCGACGACCAACTGCGACCACAGTGACGGTAATTTCTGCATTCTCCACGCGATAGACGAGTCGGTAGCCGGCGCTGCGGAGCTTGATCTTGTAATGATCTTCCAGACCATGCAGCGCATCAGCAGGAACACGGGGCTGCTCCAGACGTTCGGCCAGCTTCTTCCGAAACTGCTCCCGAAGCGTGGCACCGAGCTTTTTCCACTCCTTCAGTGCGGATGGCAGGAACTTAAGCTCAAAGGTCATCGAGGCCCACGCTGATCGGCGTTTCATCCGCCCGGGCCTTAATGACATCGACAAGCGCCAGGTCGTCCAGCCGCTCCATCATCGCCTCGTAAACATCGGCCGGGACCATGTAGGCCATGACGCGATTGTGGTTCAGCACGGCGACGGCCTCGCCGTGCGCCTGGTCCATGATCGCGGTCGGGCTTTTCTTCAGGTCAGAAACGCTGACCGCGATCTGGGCTTCAACACGTTGCATGTTCGATCTCCACAAGGTCATTCATTGAGCGATGAGCAGGCTGACCGAGGCAGCGATCAAGGACAGCAAGACCACCCCTATTTGCCATCTCGGTAATTCGGCGAGCACATCGTCCGGCAGCCAGCTATCCGGAGCGAAGCGCACCAGCATTTCCAGTGCGATCTGGGCGAGGACGCCCACGATCAGCGCCGCATTCGCCGCGCACCCCAGGATCGAGTCAAACCTCCAGCCGTCAGTATACGTCAGGCGAAGGATGGCGAATGCTCCAAGAGCGAACAGCGCGAGCTTTGCTAGCGCACCTTTTTCAGAATCCGTCATATCAAGCCTCTTTTCATGCTAAAATAAATACCATATTTGGCACTAAATGCAACACGGAAATGCCCTGCTTCTGGCCATGCAGCGGGCCCGGCGCGGCCTTAGCGC
>NZ_VCBQ01000278.1:0-1104 GCF_006386455.1 Paracoccus sp. FO-3
TGTCGCGTTGCCCTTTAATCTGAGACGCGACGCGTTTGGCGACAATTTTTGCCCTTAATTGTAAGATACGGCTGTCATGGGGCCCCTGTTTCTCGCGCACCTTTGCGCGATGTGATCAACCGCGGCAAGCAATCGAGGCTCCTTCTCGAAGGCGCGCAAGAGAGCAACCCTTGCATAGTCGTCGATGCTTTTGCTGACGATGGCTGCTTTAGCCAAGGGGTGAGATCGAGCGGCGGCGATTGCGGCGAGGCAGAACAGCCTCACTTCCGATCTGGGGTTCTGGACGGCGAACGACGGATCCCCGCGGAAGGTTTTGAGTGACATGGCAAAGGCGACTGCACGCATTGCGCGCCGAAGTTGCTTGGGGCCACGTGATCGCACGGCGCACTCAAGCATCCCTGCCCCGCGGCGCGCTCGGTATATCAGCTTCTCGGATACTTGTTCGTCGCGTGCTTTGCAAAGGGTCTGCACAAGTCTCGACCCGCAAACTTGACAGTCAAATGCCCAGGCCCGCCTCCAATGCCTGAGCGAAAGACCCTCTCCGGAGCATTGCAGGCAATGCTGGAATGGCATCTGGGCCGTCAGCGAGGCTTCTCGTGGCGTCATTGCTGGAAAGGTCAAAGATCGCACGACATCTGGGGCGACACGTGCAGCGCTGGCAATCTTCTCTGCCGCCGCCGCGTCGATGTTGAAGTCCAAGGCGGTGCTATGCGCGGTATCGATTTCAATATGAGCCAGCAGTTCGGCGTCATCACAGTAGTTGGCCGCAGCCAACCGAGACAACCAACCTGACAACAACTCGTCTGGCAGCGGCGCGACAGTCTTGGGTAGCGGGTGCGGCTTCACACCCCGGACTTCTCGAGCCGCCGATGGGCGTTCGCATGGCGCAACCAAACCGGCGTCCATTTTGCGATTGCGTCATCGGTGATGCATTCATCACCTGTGACAATGGCGTCGATGGAAAGATCCTTGATCAGGGCGAAGATGCGCGAGGTCACCCCGCCGGTCAGCGCAAGTATCTGCTTGAGCGACTTGACCCTCAGATTGGATTTCTTCTCGAGGGGCATTGCCGCGATGAGTGTCTGGATCATGTCCGAGAACTCG
>NZ_VCBQ01000279.1:0-1093 GCF_006386455.1 Paracoccus sp. FO-3
TGGATGCCATCAAGCTCCTGGAGATAGCGGCGAGAGTCAGGCCGGATGGCCAAATTATCAAGAACAAGCTCGTGGAGCTGAAAGCTGGTGTTCCCAAGAAGAGGCAGACCTGATTTGAAAGCCGTTAACCTTCTGAGGTCTTTGCCTGCTAGGCAGGGTGCAGTGTCGATCAACGTGTTCCTCGAAACCGAATATTACTACATAGAAGGCCATATCTTCGACACCGACCTTCTGGTTGTTGTTTTCGAACCGGCAGGTGGACTTGACCCTCGTCCAAGCGCCTTCAGGCTCGGCTGGGGTGTTGAGGTTTTTCGCAAGAGGCAGAAGTCAGTGCTTGCGATCAAGCCGAAGCGCGTTAACTGGTATGTCACCCCGGATCTCGAGCAAGCCTTGACGGACCTGCGTGATTTCTTCCACGAGTTCGACAGGGTCGTGACATACGGTGCCTCGATGGGAGGGTATGGAGCGCTTCTTTATGCTGACACTGTTAGTGCGAAGCAGGTGTTTGCCTTCTCTCCTCAGTCTACGCTGGACCCTTCCAAGATCGTGGACAGACGCTTTCCACGAGCCGAAAACTGGGACTTCACAACAGCATTGGGCGATGTGCAAGGCCGGTTTGATAGCGTACAGTCTGCATACATCATCTACGATAAGAACGCGCCAATGGACTACATCCATGTGCGCAGGATCCGGCAGGCGAACCTTGTCGAATGTCACGTTCCGGGCAGTGGGCATTCGTCGATCGAGATCTGCAAGGCCTGCGGTGCATTGCAGATGATCGTCCAATCCATAATTTCCGGCAGCTTCGATCAAAGGATTTTTGCGAAATTGCTTAGAAAACGGAAAGCACTTGCTCAGTACAGACAGGAAGTTTCTAAGCAATGGAACAGACGATCGCTTCGCTTGTCCCGTGATCAGAACTTTCCTTGAACAGGATAAAAATGGCGATACTCGGCGGTAATCGTTGGCGGTTCCAATTGGCTCTGATGACAAATCGGCTGGGTTGATTCATCTGGAGAATCCAGCGTGATAGCTGGGCTGCATGAGCAGACCCATACCGCCGACCTAGGCTCAGGATGCATTGATTTTCAAG
>NZ_VCBQ01000028.1:0-53298 GCF_006386455.1 Paracoccus sp. FO-3
CGTGTAAATGCCTTCAAGAACCATGCGAGTCTTCCTTTGCTTTCCATGGCTCGCGATCGACGCCGGGCAAGGTTCATGCCTTCGGGCGCAGCGACACGATCAGCTTGGCGATCATGCCGAACAGGGTCAGCAGGATCAGCGCCACCGAGATCGCCGCGATGACGGGATCGACGTTGTCTCGCAGCCCGGCCCAGATCATGCGCGGCAGGGTTACGATCTTGACCGAGGTGACGAACAGCGTGACCGCGATTTCCTCCCATGACCTCACGAAGGACAGGAAGGCTGCGGTCAGCACGCCGAAGCGGATATTGGGCAGGACCACCCAGAAGGTCGTCTGCCAGATCGAGGCGCCGAGGTTGCGCACGGCAAGTTCGATCCGGCGGTCGACCTGGCTCCGCGTGACCAGGAGCGCCACCACGGCATAGGGCACCGACATCACCGCATGCGAGATCACCACCCCCGGCAACGTGTCGAAGGTGTTGGTGGGGTGACGAGGAAATAGAGCGCCAGCGCCGAGATGATCGGCGGCACCGCCAGGGGCGCCAGCACGATGCCGATGAAAGCCGCGCCGTAGCGCGATTTCGCATACCCGATCCCAATGCAGAACAGCGTCGCGAAGACGGTCGCCAGCCCTGCGGCGAGCAGCGCCACCAAGGCGCTGGTCAGGATGCCGTCGTGCCATTGCGCGCTGGACATCAGCTCTTGGTAATGGCGCAGCGACCAGTCGCCGTCCGGCATCGACAGGAAATGCTTGGGCGTGAACGAGATCGGGATCACCGCCAGCAGCGGCGCGATCAGAAACAGCATCGCCGCATAAACGCAAAGGGTGCTGATCCGGCCGGGTTGATCGTTGCGCATGGTGGCTCTTTCTGGCTGGAAGCGACGGGGAATGGATCAGAGCAGCCGATCGAGCCGGACGATCCGCGACAGGATCCAGATCAGGCCGACGACCAGCACCAGCAACACCGCCGCCAGCGCCGAGCCGAGGCCTTCGAGCGCATCCACCGCTCGAACCTGATCGGCATGGGCATCCTGCCGCTGCGCCTGCCTGCGGGAACGACGCCGCAGTCGCTGGCGCTGACGGTCGCGGACCGGGTCGGGATCACGCTCGATCCATCGCGGCTGGAACCGCGCGGGCCTGTCCGCGTGGCGATCCACCGCGCCTCGGGCAGGGTCGAGGCGTTCGAGGCGAGCCGCCATCGAGACGAGCCTTGAGGTCGAGACCTGGCGAAAGGCGGGCTCATGCCGCTGATCCTCGACCGCGCGACCCGCGCCGAGGCGGCGAACCTTACCGCCGAATAGCTGCCGCTCATCGAAAGCGGAAGGGCGGGGTGTTCGAAGCCCTGGGCCCGACCGGGGCAGTCATCCCAGGGTACACGGATGCAGCCAGGGCCAGGATCAGGGCCGCAGACCGCACAGCGGCGCAGCACGGGGACGAGGTCCAGCGCCACGGCCGCCCCGACCCCCGGCGCCAGGGGTTGGGTTTATGGAATGTATACCGCCCTGAAGTCATTGACATTGGTCAGGGTCGGCCCGGTCTTGACCAGATCGCCGAGCCGCGCGAACAGGCTATAGCTGTCATGGCCCGCCAGCACCGCCGCCGGGTCCAGCCCGGCCGCGCGGGCGCGGGGCAGCGTGTCGGGGGCGATGATCGCGCCCGCCGCATCCTCGGTCCCGTCGATGCCGTCGGTGTCGCAGGCCAGCGCGTGGATCGAGCTGCCGTCCAACGCCAGCGCCATGGCCAGCAGGAACTCGGTATTGCGCCCGCCGCGGCCGGGCCTGGCCGCGCCGATGGTGACGGTGGTCTCGCCGCCCGACAGCAGCACGGCCGGGCCCCGGATCGGCTGGCCATGCAGCGCGGCGGATCGGGCGATGCCGGCCATGACCTGGCCCGCCGCGGCTGCCTCGCCCTCGATGGCGTCGCCGAGGATCAGGGGCGTCGCCCCCTCGGCGCGGGCGCGGGCCGCCGCCGCCTCAAGCGCCAGCATCGGGGTCGAGATCAGTCGGTAATCCGCCCCGAATGCCGGCAGGGGCTCGGGCGCTTCCAGCAGCAGGCGACGCGCCGGCTCGGGCAGGTCGGGGCCAAGCATCCGCACCACCTCGGACAGGTCCGCCCCCGCATCCGGGTCATGCACCGTCGGTCCCGAGGCGATGGCCAGCGGATCGTCCCCCGGCACGTCCGAGATCGCCAGCGTCACCACCCGCGCCGGCGCCGCCGCCAGCGCCAGCCGCCCGCCCTTGATGGCCGATAGCCGCCGCCGCACCCGGTTCATCACCGAAATCGGCGCCCCGGAGGCCAGAAGCAGGCGGTTCACCCGCATCTTGTCGTCCAGCGTCAGCCCCGGCGCAGGCGCGGTCATCAGCGCCGAGCCGCCGCCCGAGATCAGCGCCAGCACCAGATCCTCGGGGCCGAGCCCGCCGACGGCATCCAGGATGCGCCGCGCCGCCTGGGCGCCGTTCCGGTCGGGAACGGGATGCGCGGCCTCGATCACCTCGATCCGGCGGGTCGGCACGGCATGGCCGTAGCGGGTGACGACCACCCCCGACAGGTCCACGCCGGGCCAGGCCTCCTCGACCGCGCGGGCCATGGCGGCGGCGGACTTGCCCGCCCCCACCACGACGACCCGGCCGCGCGGCGGGTCCGGCAGATGGCGCGCGACCGTCTTCGCCGGATCGGCGCTGTCCACCGCCGCGGAAAACAGGCGCAGCAGGAAATCCCTGGGGTCGCGAGCCATCGCCTTGCCTCAGATATTGGCGCCGCGGATGGCCGCGCAGACGGCATCCGTGACCTGCTGCGTGGTGGCCGTCCCGCCCACGTCGGGGGTCATCACGCCATCGGCGCAGACCTGCTCGACCGCCGTCATCAGGCGCCTGGCCGCATCAGCCTCGCCCAGATGCTCCAGCATCTGCGCCGCGGTCCAGAAGGTCGCGACCGGGTTGGCGATGCCCTTGCCGGTGATGTCGAAGGCCGAGCCGTGGATCGGCTCGAACATCGACGGATAGCGCCGTTCCGGGTCGATATTGCCGGTGGGCGCCACGCCCAGGCTGCCGGCCAGCGCGCCCGCCAGATCCGACAGGATGTCCGCGTGCAGGTTCGTCGCGACGATGGTGTCGAGGCTTTGCGGGTTCTTGACCATGCGCACGGTCATCGCATCGACCAGCATCTTGTCCCAGGTCACGTCGGGGAATTCCCGCGAGACCTCGGCCGCGATCTCGTCCCACATCACCATGCCATGGCGCTGCGCATTGGACTTGGTGACCACCGTCAACAGCTTGCGCGGCCGGGACTGCGCCAGCTTGAAGGCATAGCGCATGATCCGGGTGACGCCGACGCGGGTGAAGATCGCGACCTCGGTGCCGACCTCTTCGGGCAGGCCCTTGTGGGCGCGGCCGCCATGGCCGGAATATTCCCCCTCGGAGTTCTCGCGCACGATCACCCAGTCCAGGTCGCCGGGGCCGACGCTTTCCAGCGGCGACCGGATGCCGGGCAGGATCTTGGTCGGGCGCACGTTGGCATATTGGTCGAAACCCTGGCAGATCGGCAGGCGCAGGCCCCAAAGCGTGATATGGTCGGGCACGTCCGGCGCACCCACCGCGCCGAAGAAGATGGCGTCGAAGGCCCGCAACTGCTCCGGCCCGTCCTCGGGCATCAGCGCGCCGGTCCTCTTGTAGCGGCCAGAGCCCCAGTCGAACTCGGTCACGTCAAAGCGGAAGGTGCCGTCGCGCCTGGCCAGCGCCTCCAGCGCTTGCAGGCCGGCGGCGATGACCTCGGGGCCGATCCCGTCGGCGGGAATGGCGGCAATGCGATAGGTGCGGGATTCGGTGGTCAGCTCTGACGCTTTCTGTGCAATGGTCATGGGGTTCAGCCTTTCTGGATGGCGTTGGACGAAAGGGCGGCCGAGCGGCGCGCCGTGCCGGCGATGATCAGGGTGACGACGGCCGACAGGATCAGCAGGCCGGCGACGAAATAGAGGCCCCATTCGAAGCTGCCGGTCGCCTGCTTGATCAGGCCGATGACATAGGGGCCGACGAAACCGCCAAGGTTGCCCAGCGAGTTGATCGTGGCGATGCCGGTGGCCGCGGCCGAGCCGGACAGGAACATGGTCGGCATCGACCACAGCGGCGGCTTGGCGGCGCTGACGCCGGCATTCACCACCACCAGCGCCAGGACGACGGCGGCCAGCGAGACGGCGAAGCCAGCAAAGAACAGGCCCACCCCGGCGGCGATGCAGGCCAGCGTCACATGCCAGGTGCGCTCGCCGGTGCGGTCGGAATGGCGCGACCACAGATACATGGCGACGACGGCAAAGATCGGCGGGATGGCGTTGACAAGGCCGGTCTGGAACGAGGTCAGGCCCAGCCCGTGCAGCATCTGCGGCGCCCAGATCCCCAGCGTGTAAAGCCCGGCCGAGGTGCCGAAATAGACCAGCGCCAGCGCCAGGACGCGCGGATCGGTCAGCCCCTTCAGGATCGAATGGCTGGCCCCGGCCTTGTCCTTGGCCGCGCGCTCGGCGTTCATGGTGCTGGCCAGCCATGCGCGTTCGTCGGCTGCCAGCCATTTCGCCTTTTCCGGCCGGTCGGTCAGGTAGAACAGCACCACGACACCCAGGATCAGCGCCGGCGCCGCCTCGAGCACGAACATCCACTGCCAGCCGTGCCAGCCCATCAGCCCCTCCATCTCCAGCAGCGCGCCCGAGATCGGCGAACCGAGCGCGACCGAGATCGGCGCCGCGGCCATGAACAGCGCCGTCACCTGCGCGCGGCTTTTCGCGGGGAACCAGTAGCTGAGATACAGGATGATGCCCGGAAAGAAGCCAGCCTCGGCCGCGCCCAGCAGGAAGCGCAGGATATAGAAGCTGGTCGGTCCCTGCACGAAGGCCATGGCGCCCGAGATCAGGCCCCAGGTCAGCATGACGCGGGCGATCCAGATCCGCGCGCCGAACCTTTCCAGCGCCAGGTTCGAGGGCACCTCGAACAGGAAATAGCCGATGAAGAACAGCCCGGCGCCGAAACCGAAGATGGCGGGCGACAGGCCCAGATCCTCGTTCATGTGGATGGCCGCGAAGCCCACGTTCACGCGGTCGAGGAACGCGATGAAATAAAGCAGCATGATGAAGGGTATGATGCGCCACGAGATCTTCCTCATGACGCGCTTTTCGAGCGCATCGCCCATCTGATCCTCCCCGATGTGACCGGTAAAGGCGCACTCCTCCGCGCCTCGGGAGAAATTACGGGCGTGGGGGCGCTGTTCTCAATCGTTCGTTGATTATATAATAAAATGGAACAATTAGGATGAGGCCGGCATGGAGCTTCGACAGTTGCGCTGCGCCGCCGCGGTGGCGGACGAGATGCATTTCGGGCGCGCCGCCGCCCGGCTCGAGATGCTGCCGGCCGCGCTTGGCCGCGCCGTGCGCCAGCTCGAGGACAGCCTGGGCGTGCAGATCTTCGAGCGCACGACGCGCTCGGTCGTCATCACCGCGGAAGGCATGCGCATCATCAAGGAGGCGCGCGCCCTGCTGGCCGAGGCGGACGCGGCCCAGGCACGCTGGCGCAGGCTGGGCCGCAAGGGCGGCCAGGTCCTGCGGCTGGGGGCCATCGACACCGCCGCCAGCGGCCTGGTGCCCGGCCTGCTCCAGGCGGTGCATGCCATCCTGCCGGACCTGAGGATCCAGCTGGTCGAGGAACGCTCGATCAAGCTGATCCCGCGGCTGCTGGCGGGCAATCTGGATCTGGCGCTGGTGCGGCCGGGGCTGAAGCCATTTCACCGCCGGCTGCGCGGGCATTTCCTGCTTAACGAATCCTCGGTCGTCGTCTTGCCGCCCGGCCATCCGCTTTCGGCCCGGCAGGAGGTCGATATTCCCAGCCTGCGCGACGTGCCGCTGATCGTGCCGGATCGCCGCTCGCGCCCGCATAGCCACGATCTGGTCCTGGCGCTTTTCGAGCATGCCGGGGTCGAGCCCCGCATCGTCCAGAACGCGGACGAGAAGCAGACGATGATGAACATGGTCGCCGCGGGGATCGGCGCGGCGATCGTGCCGCGCTGGTGGTCCGGGTTCGTGCCGCGCGACGTTCATGTCTGCGCGCTGGCCCTGCCCGACGACAGCCTGCGGCTGAAATTGCCGCTGCATGTGGTCTGGGCGCGGGATGTCCGCGATCCCACCAGGGACGCGGTGGTCGAGACCCTGCTTTCGCTGGTGGACCGTTACGCCGGGAAGGCATAGGCGAATTTCGCCGGCAGGCTCGCTTTCGAATGCACCATGCGGCGGCAAAGACATATACCGGGAAGCGGGTAGCGCTTCTCGGTATGGGGTGCAGGTCAATATGGATCGCAGGGCTTGCCCGAAAGGGACCATGCCAGAATGATTTTCCGACAGGGTCCGGGCAACCGATTATGGATGATGGCGTTCCTTCAAGCCGCCGGTATGGGGGTCTATTTCCTCAAAATGGCCATGCACTTCGATATCGTCCAACAGCCCCTTCCACAGCGATGCGCAAAGCCCGACCATGACCACGAGAAATGGCGCGGCCGCGATGATGGAGGCGGTCTGGAGGCCGCCCAGCCCGCCGACGACCAGCAGGATCGAGGCCGAGGCGCCGGCCAGCAATCCCCAAAGCACGACAATGCCGGCACGCGGATGGATCGTCCCGAACGAGGACAGCATTCCCATCACGACCGAAGCGGCATCGGCGCCCGATACGAAGAAGATGGCGACAAGGAACATCGCCACGGAAGAGGTAAAGGCATGCAGCGGATATTGCTCGAGCAAGGCAAAAAGGGAAACCTGCTCGCCTTTTCCGGCAATGGCCTCGACCAGCCCGCCCGGTCCGGTCAGTTCCGAGAAAAGCGCGCTGCCGCCCATGACGGTGAACCAGACGAAGGTCACGGCGCTGGGAATCAACAGAACCCCGACCACGAATTCCCGGATGGTGCGGCCGCGAGAAATCCGGGCGATGAATACGCCGACAAAAGGCGCCCAGGAAACCCACCAGGCCCAGTAGAAAATCGTCCAGCTTGCAAGCCATTTGCTGTCGCTGAAGGCCGAGGTTCGAAAGGACATGGAAACCAGATCGCTCATGTAAAGGCCCATTGCCTCGATCAGCGTATCCAGGATAAAGACCGTCGGCCCCAGCACAGCCAGGAACAGCAGCAACATAAGGGCCGCAACCATGTTGATATTGCTGAGAAACTGGATGCCTCGGCCCACGCCGGAGACCGCGGACAGGATGAACAGCACGGAAAGGACCGCGATGATGGTCAGCGCAATGGTCGGGGATTCTCCGGTATTCCAGAGATAGTTCATTCCGCTGTTGATCTGCTGCGCGCCAAGGCCAAGGGATGTCGCGGTTCCGAACAAGGTGGCGATGATCGCCAATATGTCGATCATGCGCCCGATCGGCCCATGGATGCGGTCCCCCAGCAAGGGGTGGAAAGCGCTGGAAACCAGCGTGGGAAGGTCGCGGCGATAGCTGAAATACGCCATTGCCAATCCAGCCATCGCATAGATTGCCCAAGGGTGCAGGGCCCAATGGAAATAGGCATATTGCATGGCCACCAGCGCGGCTTCCTGGGTCTGGGGCTCGGCCAGGCCGTGCGGGGGCGTGCCGAAATGGCTGATCGGCTCGGCCACGCCCCAGAACATGAGGCCGATGCCCATTCCGACGCTGAACATCATGCAAACCCATGACCGGGTGGAGAATTCGGGCTTTTCGTCATCGTGGCCCAGCTTGATCCGGCCAAATCGGCTGAATGCCAGGAATATCGCAAAGGCAAGGAAAAACGCCGTGGAAATCACGAAACTCCAGCCGAAAACCCGGATGATCCAATTCAATGTGGCAGATGCGACGGCAGCCAGGCTGTCTGGACCCAGGAATCCCCACGTCACGAATCCTCCCGCGACGGCCAACGCTGGCCAGAACACGCCAGGGTTTATCCTTCGTGATCCACTTGGTTGCATAGCTTCCTCCTCCAGAACTGAGCAACGATTTCTTGCCCACCCCCACTTCCTGAACGAAAATCGATAAATTTTCCTGCCTTACCGGCCGTTTCGTCGCAGTTTTACGGCTGTTGCGTCGCACCTATTTGGGCGATCCAAGGTCTTGGATTTCGCCCTCTCTCTCGCTTGAACTCGTTTCATGGCTGCAAGGCGATATGGACATGAAAAGGCTGCGCTTCGCTTATGGAAACGCAGCCTCCTTCAATTTTATTCAGCCGTCAGGCCGCTTTCAGCATGTCATGCGGATCAAGGACAAACTTGACGGCCGCGCCCTGATCGAAGGTTTCATAGCCCTGGGCCGCATCCTCCAGGGAAATGATCTTCGCATTGACGATATCGGCAATCGGCAGGCGGTCATGCAGGATCGCCTGCATCAGCTGGCGATTGTATTTCAGCACCGGGGTCTGCCCGGTATGGAACGACTGCGCCTTGGCCCAGCCCAGCCCGAAGCGGAGCGACAGGCTGCCCTGCCTGGCGGCGCTATCGACCGCGCCCGGATCCTCGGTCACATAGAGGCCGGGGATGCCGATCGAGCCGGCGGCGCGGGTGATCTCCATCATCTGGTTCAGCACGATGGCCGGCTGCTCGCCGCCGGAATGGCCGCGCGCCTCGAAGCCCACCGCGTCGATGGCGCTGTCCACCTCGTTCGTGCCGACCACATTCGCGATCAGGTCGCCCAGGCGGTCGCTTTTGCCCAGGTCGATCGGCTCGAAGCCCACCTTGGCGGCATGGGCCAGGCGGTCGGGGTTGAAATCGCCGATCATCACAACCGCCGCGCCAAGGATCCGGGCCGAGGCCGCCGCGGCCAGCCCGACCGGACCGGCACCGGCCACATAGACCACCGAGCCCACGCCGACGCCGGCCTTGACCGCACCGTGGAAGCCGGTGGGAAGGATGTCCGACAGCATCGTCAGGTCGCGGATCTTGGCCATCGCCCGGTCGCGATCGGGCAGCTTCAGCAGGTTGAAGTCCGCATAGGGCACCATCACGTAGCGGGCCTGCCCGCCGATCCAGCCGCCCATGTCCACATAGCCATAGGCGCCGCCGGCGCGCTCGGGGTTCACCGTCAGGCAGACACCCGTGTCCTGCGACTTGTAGGTGCGGCAGCGACCGCAGGCGACGTTGAAGGGAACCGAGACGATGTCGCCGATCTCCAGCATCTCGACATCGCTGCCCTTCTCGATCACCTCGCCGGTGATCTCATGGCCCAGCACCAGGCCCGGTTCGGCGGTGGTGCGGCCGCGCACCATATGCTGGTCCGAGCCGCAGATATTGGTCGAGATGACCTTCAGGATCACGCCATGCTCGATGCGGCGGCCGCTGGGTGCCTCCAGCCTTGGGTCCGCAATGTCCTGAACCTCGACCTTGCCGGGTTCCATGTAAACGACACCCCGATTTCTGCTCATGATCGCCCACTCCTCCATTGATCCAGGGTTGCGGCGGCACCTCTCCTCGCGCAGCGTCAGGCCACGCCCGCCAAGGCCGGGAAATGCGCGCGCCGAATGTCGTTACGTGACCACAGTCCGCGGGCCGGCGGCTATCACGATAGCGAAGTCGAATTTCGCGAATCTGGAATTCTCGCGCTGCCGGCGATCCCTTGCGCAGCCGCCGCATGTTCGCCCGCGCCGCCACGAAGCACGGGCCGGAACCCATCCGGCGACCTTCGGCGCGGCAGGGGCCACCTTCACGCCTCGACCTCAAGCTTTCCAAGCGGCCGCGAGCAGCAGGCAAGGATGTAGCCTTCCTCGATTTCCTCGTCGAGGATCCCGCCGTTGTGGTTTATTTCCACCTCGCCCGAGAGCTTCAGGATCTTGCAGGTTCCGCAAAGGCCGGATTCGCAAGCGGCGGGGATGCGCACCCCCGCCGCGCGCGCGGCCTGAAGAACGGTCTGCCCCGGAAGGCATTCGCCCTCGACCCCGGACATGGTGAAGCTGACCGCGGTGACGCCCGTGCCCTCGACGCCATCCACGCCATCGGGCGTGAAGACAACCGGCTCGGTGGGGGCCTCCTTGGGCGGCTCGCCGAAGCTTTCCTGGTGATAATGCGCCATGCCGAAACCGGCATCGCGCAGCAGATCCCGGATATCCTGCATGAAGGGTTCCGGGCCGCAGCAGAACACCTCGCGCTCAAGCAGGTCGGGCGCGAAAAGCGGCAGGCGGACCGCGTCGATCCGGCCCAGGTGCCCGGCCCAGCTTTTGTGAAGCGACCGCTCATGCACGATGAAGCCAAGCGACAGGGCGGGCATGCGATGGCTGAGCAGCTCAAGCTCCTGCCGGAAGATCAGCTCCTCGGGCCGCCGGGCGCAATTGACGAAGGCGACGTCGGTGCCCGGCGCGCAATCGGAAAGCCAGCGCAGCATGGACATCATCGGCGTGATGCCCGAACCGGCCGAGATGAACAGGTATTTCGAGGCGGAATGCGCGAAATGCGTGAAATGCCCCGCCGGCCCATAGGCCTTGACCAGGCTGCCGGGCTTGAGGTTCTGGAACATCCAGCGCGTGCCGATGCTGGTCGGCTGCGCCTTGACCGTGACCGAAATCGAAAACGGCCGCGAGGGCGTGGACGACAAGGTGTAGGTCCGCATCAGCGGACCGTCGTCGGCGGGCAGATCAAGGGTGATGAACTGTCCCGGCTTGTATTTGAACCAGGTCTGCGCATCGGACCGGAAGGTGAAGGTCTTCACCTCCGGCGCCTCGTCGGTGACGCTGACCACCTCCAGAACCTGGAGGCGGTCGTTCCACGGCGTCATCTCGTCGAGATGGCGATAGACGTGGTGATCCGTCGGTTGGCCTGCCTGCATCACGTTATGCGACACTCTTCAGGGACCTCGGGTCGCTGCCTTCCAGACGCGATCCCATGAAGGTCTTGTACCATTCGACGAACTGGATGACGCCGCCCTCGTGCAATTCGGAATAGGGGCCCGGCTCATAGGCGGGGGATTCGATGCCGCGGGCGTTTTCCTCGACGATCTGGCGGTCCTGGTCGTTGGTGTAGGTCCAGACATGGGTCAGGCGTTCGACGTCGTAGTCCACCCCCTCGACGGCATCCTTGTGGACCAGCCACTTGGTCGTGACCGCGGTCTGGTTCGGGCCGATCGGGGTGACGCGGAACGTCACCGCATGGTCCATCAGGACATGGTTCCAGGTGGTCGGATAATGAAACAGCATCAGCGCGCCGATATGGTCGGCCCGGACATCCGACAGCGTGCGGCCGACGGCGGGCTTGCCGTCCATGGTATAGCTGACCGCATCGCGCAGCAGCGGCGACCGGATCGCCCGGAACTGGCCGCTTTCATGCATGTGGAAACGCGCGGGCAGCCCCGCGGCCTCGCATTTGTCCCAATGCGCGGCCATTTCCGGGTCATCGGCGCCGCCGGATACGCCGGTGACGTTCGGCGCCTCGGGATAGGTGCGGCAAAGCTCAGGGTGGTTGGCCGCGCAATGATAGCATTCGCGGTTGTTTTCCCACACAAGCTTCCAGTTGCCTTCCTCGATGATGGTCGTCTCATGCGCGACCTTCGCCTCCAGCAGGTTGTGGGGGGCGAAGTAGGGCTCCATCAACGCGCGGAACGGCTGGAAGTCGGCCGGCTCCTTGGCAAGGCAGATGAAGATGTAGCCGGCCACGGTCTCGCAGGCGACCGGCTTGAGCGAATGCGCCGAGGTATCGAAGCCTTCCGCCATCTGGCGCGCGAAAAGCAGCTTGCCGTCCAGGTCGTAGGTCCATTGGTGATAGGGGCAGACCAGCTTGGCCGCAGTCCCCTTGGCCTGGGTGCAGACGCGGCTGCCGCGGTGGCGGCAGGCGTTGTGGAATGCACGGATGTCGCCGTTGCGGTCGCGCACGACGACGACCGGATAAGACCCGATCTGCAGGGTGAAATAATTGCCGGGCTTGGGAATTTCGCAGTTATGGCCGGCAAACAGCCAGTCACGATACCAGATCATCTCAAGATCGATCTGGAAAAACCCAGGATCCTTGTAAAAGGCCTGGGGCAAGGAATACCCGAATTGGTGCATTCGGATCATGTTCAGCATTTCACTTCGTATATCCATATCGTGGCTTCTCCCTGCACGACCATTCCCGCAAGCGCATGCAATGGGTAAATCCCGACACGAGCTTGCATTCCCCCGAGCGGCGCGGTTCATTCGCTGGCTGCTGGAAGGGAACTTACCCGATACGGAATCGGCAGGTTGGCATCTTAACGACGCAAGTCCGGCGCAAACATATCAGCGCGCCTTATCCGCCCCGGCCGCGATTCGCCGAAAGCGCGCGGCAGCAAGGCGGCGCGGCTAGAGCCCCTTGGGAACATGCGCGGGACCGTCCCCCTCGGGTGCCTCGCCCAGGCCCATGCTGCGCACGTCCTGGGGCGTGCAACCGTAGAGGCGGCGGAACATGCGGCTGAGGTGCGAGGAATCGCAAAAGCCGCATTCGACCGAGATCATGGCGATCGTCTTGTTGCTGGACACCAGCAGGTGCCGGGCCAGCGCCAGCCTGAGGCCCATGAACGCAGCCTGGGGCGAGGTGTCCAGCGCCGCGCGGAAATGCCGTTCCAGCCGGCGCTTGCTGTGCCCCATGCGCTGCGCGATCTCGGACACGGAAAGCGGCGTGTCGATGTGCTGCTGCATGATCAGCAGCGCGCGCTGGACCAGCGGATCATCGGTCCGCAGGCCGATGGGGATGCCCGGCTGGGGCTTGTCCGCCTGCAGGACGCCGTCGATGATCATGATGTGCAGGCTCTTGTTCGCCTGCGAGCGGCCGACGTGCTTTTCCACCAGATAGGCCGCAAGATGGGCGGAACTGGCCCCACCGGAACAGGTCAGCCTGTCGCGATCCACCACGAAGATCTGGTCCGAGACGTGATCCAGGCCCTGGAACTGTTCAAGGAAATCCGCGCTGTGGAACCAGCTCACGCAGCATTTGTAGCCATCGAGCAATCCCGCCCGGTGCAGCACGAAGGCGCCCGAGCAGACCCCGATCAGCGGCACGCCGGCGGCGGCCGCCCGGTGCAGATAGGTCTTGTAGGCATGGCTGACGTTCTCGAGCCCGTCGGTCAGGCCGCCGACCACGGCGATATAGTCGAATCGCGTCGGGTCGCCCAGCTTCTCGTGCGGCTGCACGGCGACGCCGCAACTGGACATCACCACGTCCATCGTGTCCGAAAGCACCGACCAGCGGCACAGGATGGGACGGCTGCGGTCCCCCTCGTCTGCGGCCAGCCGCAGCACGTCGACGAAGTTCGCAAAGGCGCATAGCGTGAACTGCCGGGTCAGGAGGAAGCCAACCGAAAGCCGGGGGCCAGCCTCCCTTGGCCGCAGGGATCCCTTGGCGACAGGGTAGGAACGGGAATGCCCTTCTCTCACGCCGACACCCATCTTCGATCTCCGATGATGCGCCCCATGGTTGGGTTTGTCGTAGCCATCTTGCTTGACCGGCGCAATTGTTCTTCTCGATCCCCGTTTTCGTCGCAATAGTCCGACGAACATTGCCGGGAACGCCACGGCCGCCACAGGGGATTCTGCACGAAAGGCAGGCCCGGCCGGCGACGGGGTGCCGCTTAGCTTCCGAAGCCGTCGGGAAGCAAGGGGAATCCGCGGCGGTCGGGAATGCGCAGCAAAGGGGGAACACTTGCGCTACAGGCTTCTACCCTATCCCGTGGCCGGGTCGTCCGGGCCGGCGGCCGCCGCCGCGGGGCCGGCCAGGCTTGCCGCAAGGGGCGCCTGCCCCGCCCTCCTCTGCCTCAACATCTGGGAAAGGACCGCAAGATGAAAGTATTGGTGCCCGTCAAGCGGGTGGTCGACTTCAACGTCAAGATCCGGGTCAAGGCCGATGGGACCGGGGTCGATCTGTCGAACGTGAAGATGTCGATGAACCCCTTCGACGAAATCGCCGTGGAAGAGGCGATCCGCCTGAAAGAGGCGGGCAAGGCCGAAGAGGTCGTCGTGGTCTCGATCGGCCCGGCGCAAGCCCAGGAGACGCTGCGCACGGCCCTGGCCATGGGCGCGGATCGCGCCATCCTGATCAAGGTCGAGGACATGGTCGAGCCCCTGGCCGTCGCCAAGCTGCTGAAGGCCGTGGCGGATGCCGAAGGCCCGCGGCTGGTCGTCCTGGGCAAGCAGGCCATCGACGACGACGCCAACCAGACCGGGCAGATGCTGTCGGCCCTGCTGGGCTGGTCGCAGGCGACCTTCGCCTCGGCGGTCGCGCTTGACGGCGACAAGGCCCGCGTCACGCGCGAGGTCGACGGCGGCCTGCAGGTGATCGAGGTCGCCCTGCCCGCGGTCGTCACCGCCGACCTGCGCCTGAACGAGCCGCGCTATGCCAGCCTGCCCAATATCATGAAGGCGAAGAAGAAGCCGCTCGAGGAAAAGACCCCGGCGGATTACGGCGTGAACGTCGACGCGCGCCTGAAGGTGCTGAAAACCGAGGAGCCGGGCACCCGCAAGGCCGGCGTCAAGGTCGCCAGCATCGCCGAGTTGCTGGACAAGCTGAAGAACGAAGCCGGCGTTCTGCAATTCTGATCGGAGAGAAATCCCATGGCCATCCTGCTTTTCGCCGAACACGACAACGCCGCCCTGTCCGACCAGACCGCGCGCACGCTGACCGCCGCCCGCCGGATCGGCGGCGAGATCGACATCCTGGTGGCCGGCAAGGGCGCCGCCGCCGTGGCCCAGGCCGCCTCGGCCTTCCAGGGGGTCCGCAAGATCCTGCTGGCCGAAGCCGATGCGCTGGAGCATCGCCTGGCCGAGCCCGCCGCCGCGCTGATCGTTTCGCTGGCCGGCGACTACGACACCGTGATCGCCCCGGCGACCACCACCGGCAAGAACGTCCTGCCGCGCGTGGCCGCGCTTCTGGACGTGATGCAGGTTTCGGAAATCGTCGAAGTCGTCTCGGCCGACACGTTCAAGCGGCCGATCTATGCCGGCAACGCCATCCAGACGGTGCAGGCGACCGACGGCAAGAAGATCATCACCGTGCGGACCTCGGGCTTCGAGGCGGCGCAGGCCGAGGGGGGCAGCGCCCCGGTCGAAACCATTGGCGAGACCGCCGACCCGCGTCTGTCCGGCTTTGTCGAAAACCGCCTCTCGGAAAGCGAGCGCCCCGAGCTGGCCTCGGCCCGCATCATCGTCTCGGGCGGCCGCGCCCTGGGCTCGGAAGAAAGGTTCCGCCAGGTGATCCTGCCTGTCGCCGACAAGCTCGGCGCCGCGGTCGGCGCCTCGCGCGCGGCTGTGGACGCGGGCTATGCCCCGAACGACTGGCAGGTCGGCCAGACCGGCAAGGTGGTCGCGCCCGAGCTTTACGTCGCCTGCGGCATTTCCGGCGCCATCCAGCACCTGGCCGGGATGAAGGACAGCAAGGTCATCGTCGCCATCAACAAGGACGAGGACGCCCCGATCTTCCAGGTTGCCGATTACGGCCTGGTCGCCGACATCTTCGATGCGCTGCCGAAGTTGGAGCGCGCGCTCTGACCCCGCCGGATCGCTTGGCACGAGGAGGATGCCCATGACGGCACAGACAATCGACGGGAAGGCCCACGCCGACGGCCTTGGCGCCCGGATCAGCGGCGCCATCCCCTCCTTTCGGGAACAGACGGGCCGGCCGCCGGGCCTTGCCGTGGTCCTGGTCGGCACCGATCCGGCCAGCGAGGTCTATGTCAGCAGCAAGGGCCGCATGGCCCGCAAGCTGGGCATGGCAAGCTTCGAGCATATCCTGCCCGAAGCCACCACCCAGCAACAGCTTCTGGACCTGATCGCGCAGTTGAACGCCGATGACAGCGTCGATGGCATCCTGGTCCAGTTGCCACTGCCCGCGCACCTGGATTCCCTGCCGGTGATCGAGGCGATCGATCCCGCCAAGGACGTGGACGGGCTGCACCCGTCCAGCGCGGGCCGCCTGGTGTCGGGGCTGCCCGGCCTCGTCTCATGCACGCCGCTGGGATGCCTGATGCTGCTCCGGTCGCAGCTTGGCAACCTTTCGGGGCTGGATGCCGTGGTGGTGGGCCGCTCGATCCTGGTGGGCAAGCCGATGGCGCAGCTGCTGCTGGCCGAGAACTGCACCGTGAGCATGGCCCATTCCCGCACCCGCGACCTGCCGGGAAAGATCCGCCAGGCCGACATCGTGGTCGCGGCCGCGGGCCAGGCCGAGATGATCAAGGGCGACTGGATCAAGCCGGGGGCGACGGTGATCGATGTCGGCACCAGCCGCATCGTCCGCGACGGCCGGAAGACGCTGGTGGGCGATGTCGAGTTCGCCTCGGCCCGCAGGGTCGCGGGGGCGATCACCCCGGTTCCCGGCGGCGTCGGCCCGATGACGATCATGTGCCTGATGCACAATACGCTGCTTGCCGCCTGTCGGCGCAAGGCGCTGGCCGAGCCACGGCTATGGTAGCGGCCCTGACGGCACATGCATCGACAACTGGACAAGGCATGACCCGCTTTGCGGGCCATGCCGTCGCATTTGGGCAGCCCGGCTGCGCCTGCTGGCGGTCACGGGAACCCTTTCGTCACAATCTCCCTTCAGACATCGAGAGGACAGAACATGTCGGGATTTCCTGATAGAGCGCGGGTGGTCATCGTCGGCCTTGGCGGCATCGTGGGCGCCTCGGTCGCGCATCACCTGATCGAGCGCGGCTGGGACGATATCGTCGGCATCGACAAGTCGGGCATCCCGACCGATATCGGCTCGACCGCGCATGCGTCGGATTTCTGCTTTGCGACCAGCCACGATTTCCTCAGCACCTGGACCACGCTCTATTCCATCGATTTCTTCGAGAAGATGGGCCATTACGCCAAGGTCGGCGGGATCGAGGTCGCGCGGGTGGGCGACGAGACGCGCATGAACGAACTCAAGCGCAAGGTCGCCTCGGGCAAGGCCTTCGGCACGCGGGCGACGATGATCAGCCCCGCCGAGGTCAAGGCGAAATTCCCGCTGGTCGAGGAAGACCAGATCCAGGGCGCGCTGTGGGATCCCGACGCGGGGCTGGTGGTGCCGCGCTCGCAGACCGTGGCGGGCAAGCTGGTCGACCAGGGCGTGGCCTCGGGCAAGCTGCGGGCCTTCGCCAATTGCCCGGCCACCTCGCTGGTGATCGAGGACGGGCGCATCCGGGGCGTCGTCACCCCGCGCGGCACCATCATGGCCGACCTGGTCATCGTCTGCGCCGGCCTCTGGGGCCGCCTGATCGCCGAGATGGCGGGCGAGGATCTGCCGGTCTTTCCGGTCGACCATCCGCTGACCTTCTTCGGGCCCTACGACGAGTTCGAGAATACCGGCAAGGAGATCGGCTATCCGCTGCTGCGCGATCAGGGCAACTCGGCCTATCTGCGCGATACGGGCGACCCCAAGACCACCGAGGGCGGCCAGATCGAATGGGGCTATTACTACGAATCGGACCCACGCCTCTGCCATCCTCGCGACATCCTGGAAAAGGAATACGCCCGCCTGTCGCCCTCGCAGCGCGACCTGGAGCTGGACGATGTGCTGTCGCCGCTGGAACGCGCCATCGAGCTGACCCCGATCCTGGGCGAGCTGGGCTATAACGAAAGCCATTCCTTCAACGGGCTGTTGCAGACCACCACCGACGGCGGGCCGTCCATCGGCGAAAGCCAGAAGGTGCGCGGACTGTGGTATGCCGTGGCGATCTGGGTCAAGGACGCGCCCGGCATGGCCAAGCTGGTGGTGGACTGGATCACCGACGGGCGCACCGGCATCGACCATGCCAGCATCGACTATTCCCGCTTCAACCCATTCGCATTGCAGGAAAAGTTCATCGAGGAACGCTGCATCGAGACGGCGGCCAAGATCTACAACCCGCCGGTCCACCCGCGCGAACCCTTCGCCGGCGGCCGCGGCATCCGCCGCTCGCCCTTCTACGAGCGCGAGGTGGAGCTGGGCGGCTACTTCATGGAGCTGGGCGGCTGGGAACGCGCCCATGGCTATGCCGCGAACGAACACCTGCTGGAGAAATACGCCGACCAGGTGCCGGTGCGCCAGCATGAATGGGACAACCGCCATTTCTGGCGCGTCTCGAATGCCGAGCATCTGGAGATGAGCGCGGATTGCGGCATCATCAACCTGTCGCATTTCCACATGACCGACATTGCCGGCCCCGATCACGTCGAACTGCTGGAATGGCTCTGCGCCGCCAAGATCGGCGGCGAGGGCAATATCGGCAAGGGGATCTACACGCATTTCCTCGATGACGAGGGCAATGTGCGCGCCGATTTCACCGTGTTCCGCCTGGCCGACCGCTGCCGGCTGGTCAACGGCGCCGATGCCGGGCCGCGCGACCTGAACTACATGCGCCGCGTGGCGCAGGACCGGGGCCTGGACGTCGCCATCGCCGACGTGACCGAGCAGTTCATCACCATCGGCATCTGGGGTCCGAACGCGCGGGTGAACCTGCAAAAGGTGGTCGAGGATCCGGCGGGGCTGGAAAAGGACGCCTTCCCCTTCGCCGCCATCAAGCCGATCCGCATCGCCGGCCGCGACGTGACCGCCTTCCGCATCTCCTATGTCGGCGAGCAGGGCTGGGAGCTGCACATGGCCTATGAGGACGGGCTGGCGGTCTGGGACGCCTTGCGGTCCACGGGCGTGATCGCGGTGGGGGTCGAGACCTACGCCAACTCGCGCCGGCTCGAAAAAAGCCTGCGGCTGCAGAACGCCGACCTGCGCACGGAATACAACCTCTACGAGGCCGACCTGGCCCGTCCCAAGGTCAAGGAGGCCGATTTCCGCGGCAAGGCCAAGCACCTGGAATATCGCGCCCGCGACCACCAGCCGGCGATGCTCTGCACCCTGGTCATGACCGACAACGTGGACAGCAACGGCATCGCCCGCTACCCGGTCGGCATCCTGCCGGTGCAGGATGCCGAGACGGGCGAGGTTCTGGTCGACACCCTGGGCCGGCGGTCCTGGACCAGCTCGATCGTCTACGGCCCGACCATCGGCAGGAACATCGCGCTGGCCTACCTGCCTTGGTCGCATTGCCAGGAAGGCCGCAAGCTGACGGTCGAATACATGGGCGAAACCTTCCCGGTCGAGGTCGCCGCCGTCGGCTACAAGCCCCTCTACGACCCCGAGAACCTGAAGCCCAGAAGCTGATACGCGCCAAGCAGAAGGACCGGGCGAATGCCCGGTCCCCTGATCGCCCGGCCCCTATTCGGCGCGAATGGGTAAAAGAAAATCTGCCGGGTCAGGATATCGGACGAACCCAAGACCGCATGACGAAAACCGGCCCGGCGCATTGCGCACCGGGCCGGTTTTTCATCTGGTCCTGAGCCCCGCGTTTGATTTCTTGCGCAAGCCGGGCGCTGGACGGAACCGTCAAGGCCAGAGAAACGAGCGGATCATCCCGCGTCGCTCCCTGGCCCTTTTCGTCATTATCCCATGCGCTCCGAGGCATATTCGCCCGGCGATGCGGGAAAGACGACGGTCTTGTTTCCGTTCAGGAAAACCCGGTGATGAATATGGGCATGAACCGCCCGAGCCAGCACCTGCGCCTCGACGTCGCGGCCAAGGCTGACATAATCGGCGGCGCTTTGGGCATGGGTGACGCGGATGATGTCCTGTTCGATGATCGGCCCCTCGTCCAGGTCGGCGGTCA
This sequence comes from Paracoccus sp. FO-3, assembly GCF_006386455.1. Classification (NCBI taxonomy): domain Bacteria; kingdom Pseudomonadati; phylum Pseudomonadota; class Alphaproteobacteria; order Rhodobacterales; family Paracoccaceae; genus Paracoccus; species Paracoccus sp. FO-3. Next base: position 19,591 of record NZ_VCBQ01000028.1, read on the forward strand.
CGTAATGCGCCGTCGCCCCGATCAGCCGGACCCCGCACTCATAAGCCTGCTTGTAGGGGTTGGCGCCCTTGAAGCTGGGCAGGAAGGAATGGTGGATATTGATGATCCGGCCCGACATTTCGCGGCACATCTGGTCCGACAGCACCTGCATATAGCGCGCCAGCACGATCAGCTCGGCCCCGGTGTCGCGCACCACCTGCATGATGGCAGCCTCGGCCTCGGGCTTGGTTTCAGGCGTGACGCGGATGCAGTGAAACGGGATGTCCTCGTTCACCACCTGCCTCTGGTAATCGGTATGGTTCGAGATCACCGCAACGATTTCGACCGGCAGCGCCCCGATGCGCGAACGATACAGAAGGTCGTTGAGGCAATGGCCGAAACGCGACACCATCAGGACGACCCTGGCTTTTTGCGACAGGTCGCGGATTTCGCAATCCATCTGGAATTCGTGCGCCGTGGCGGCAAAGCCCTGCGCCAGCCCTTCGCCGTCCCGATCCGACTGAAAGCGCAGCCGCATGAAGAACCGGCCGTTTTCCTGATCGGTGAATTGCGAACTGTCCTGGATGTCGCAGCCGGCAGCGGCCAGATAGCCCGATACGCCGGCAACGATGCCCGCGCGCGTCGGACAGGAAACTTTCATCACGTGATTGGTCATATCTTTTCTCTCCCCCCGGAAATCAAGAGCCGGGCAAATCCACGGGAATGCCGCCCTGCTTGATTTCGAAGCATTTCAAGATCGTGCTGCGTCGGTTTCGCCCCAGGCCGCGGCGCAAGCCGCGCGACGCCATGAAGCAAGGCATGAAATGCTTCGAAACATGGCATGTCGCGACCCGGTGGTTATGGCGTGTCCGAAATGGTTACGGCCTGTCCGAATTTCGCGAAAGAACAACTGCGTCATCGAAACGTAACATTGCGCCGCGCTTTTGCGCGATATGGGCGGAAATGCCCTTGCCGCTTTGCCCCGCCGAACCGTGATTGCTATCCGGTTCGGCACGTCCCAAAATTACCGGCACGCCGTCGCAGATGTTATTGGACCCGCGCCGCCGTTAAATTACCTCCCTTGTCCTGGCTGACCCGGCATCTGCATATGCGGGGGTTGCCGTGGCCACGGGGCAACGTTTCACATGAACAAGTTGGCTAATAAAGAGAAAGCGTTCATATTCCTGCTCATGCCGGAATTCACGCTGCTTGCCTTTTCATCCGCCGTGGAAGCCCTGCGCATGGCGAATGCCGCCATCGGATACGATGTCTATACCTGGAAGGTCGTCGCGCCCCAAGGGGACGAGGTCCAGTCCAGTTGCGGCGTGCAAATCCATTGCGACAGCTCGGTCGCGGCTTTGCGTCGCTCGGTGAATGCCTCGATCCGCGATTCGACGGTCATCGTCTGCGGCGGCCTGAATATCCAGACCCATTCCGACAGGGCGACGGAGTCCTGGTTGCGCGAATGCAAGCAGAGCGGCTGCATGATCGGCAGCCTTTGCACCGGCGCATATATCCTGGGCCAGGCCAAGCTTCTGGGCGAAAGGAAATGCGTCATCCATTGGGAAAATGCCGCCAGCTTCGGCGAGCAATTCCATGACGCCTCGGTCCGTGCCGCCCTGTTCGAGATCGACAACGGGATCGCGACCTGCGCCGGTGGGATGGCCGCGTTCGACATGATGCTCTACCTGATCCAGCAGGAACATGGCGAGGAAATCGTCGCCGCGATCTGCGAGCGCGCGATTGTCGACCGCATCCGCAATCCGGGGGACCGGCAAAGATCCATTCTCACGTCGCATGTCAACAGGCAAAACCAGGTCGTGACAACCTTGATCGAGCGAATGCAGGAATCGCTGACCGATCCGATTCCCGTCAAGGACATATTGTCGGGCATCGGGTTGACGCGCCGCCAGGTCGAAAGGATCTTTCAGCAGGAGCTGCATATTTCCCCCGCCAAATATTACATGAAGCTCAGGCTGGAACGCGCCAGGCTTCTGCTGCACCAGACGAATACCCCGATCGTGGACATCGCCATGGCAAGCGGGTTTTCCTCGGCCTCGCATTTTTCCAAGGCCTATCGGGATTTTTACGGCCATTCGCCCCACAGGGCCCGCAAGGGCGCCGGGATCAGGAAGAATGAGCCGGACGGGTTCACGCCTGCCCGCCGGAAAGGGACGCCCTGACCGAAAGCCCGATCGACAGGAATACCATCGCCACGCCCAATCCCTGCTGCGCGTCCAGCGTCTCGTGCATGAGGCCGATGCCCAGAAGCAATGCCACCACCGGGCTAAGGAATGCCAGCACCGACACCCGGCTGCCCAGCCGCTGCACGCCGCCGACCCAGAGCCAATAGCCCAGGGCGGTCGCGAACAGCACCAGATAGCCCAGGCCCAGGCTGTTGCGCATGTCCCAATGCGCGGGCAGGCCCTCGACCAGCAGGGCAATGGGCAGGATCAGGGCGCCCCCGATCAGCAATTGCCATGCCGTCATCTGCACCGGCGGCGCAAGATCGCGCCAGCGCTCCATCAGCACGATGCCGAGCGCCATGGACAATGCCGCGCCGATACCCGCCAGGACGCCGGCCGGGTCGAAGGCGAGGCCGCCGTTCAGCACCATCAGCCCGACGCCGGCCATGCCCAGCACCGCCAGCGCGATCTGGCCCATCCCCGGCCGCCGCCCCAGCAACGGCCATGCCAGGAACGCGACCAGCAAGGGCTGGCAGGCGGCCAGCGTGGCGGTGATCCCGCCCGGCAGCCGGGCCGCGCTGATCAGCAGCAAGGCGAAGAACAGGCCGATATTGGTCAGCGCCAGCACGGTGACGGGAAACAGGATGCGGCGCGGCGGCAGGCGCCGGACCATAAGCAGCAGCAAGAGCCCCGCCGGCAACGCCCGCAGCGCCGAGATCAGCACCGGGTGATCCGTCGGCAATGTCCCGACGAAGACGACATAGGTCGTGCCCCAAAGCATCGGCCCGATGGCGGTGCCGATGAAGCGGCCGGCATTGTGGTCAGCCATGCCAATCCTCGCGGTCGGGATGATCCTTGCCGGCGCGCCGGTCAGCGCGCCAGTTCCGGCGTCCAGTCGCCGGGCTCGGGCTGGCGGGTCAGGTAGCTGATCACCATGTCGACCAGATGCGCCTGCCGATGCTCGATATTCTCGGGCGCGCTCAGCTTTCGGTTGAACAGCATCGACAGCGTGTGCTGGTTCGACAGGTAGAAATAGCCCAGGCCCGAGATCGAGATATACAGCTCGACCGGATCGACGCCCTTGCGGAACACGCCCTGCTCTTCCCCGGCCCGCAGGATCTCGCGCAGGTTTTCCGACAGCCGGTCATACATGCTGCGGATGATCGTGGACTTGGCGATATGCCGGGCACGATAGAGGTTTTCCGTGTTCAGCATCACGATCACGTCCGGCTCTTCGACGAAGACCCGGAAGGTGTTCTCGCAAAGCCGGATCATCGCGCTGAGCGGGTCGAGCCCGTTCACCGGAACGTCGCTCTGCCGGCGGCGAAGCGTCTCGTAGGTGCGTTCGAGGATGCGGATATACAGATCCTCCTTGCCGCGGAAATAGTGGTAGAGCAGGTTCTTGCTGACCTTGGCCCGCGCCACGATGGCGTCCACACGCGCGCCGTCATAGCCGCGGCGCGCGAATTCGGCCTGCGCCGCCGCGAGGATCTTTTCCTGCGTCCGTATCGCATCCCGGATAGCGGGTTTCTCCGCCATCTGCCCTCCTACCCCTTCCGGCACAGGGCCGTTCAGCACGGCACCTTCTGCCTTTCCCTCACAAAGGGCGCGCAACGCTCGACCGAAACGGCGACCGTTTCGTTGCCGTCGCGCAACCACCAGTCGAACTTCGAGAACAGCTCGATCTCGAAGGGACCGTCATAGCCGATCTCGTCGAGAAGCGCCTTGCACCCCGCGAAGTCGACCACGCCGTCGCCGATCATGCCCCTGTCATGGTATAGATCGCGGGTCGGCACAAGCCAGTCGCACAGATGGAAGGTCAGGATGTTTTCCGGCCCCGCCTGGCGCAGCCCCGGCAGGAAACCGGCGTCCCACCAGCAATGATAAGTGTCGGCGACGATGCCCGCACCGTCGCCCAGGCTGCGGCAAAGATCCAGGCAATGCGCAAAGCTGTTGAGACAGCTGCGATCGGCGGCATACATCGGATGCAGGGGCTCGAGGCCCAGCTTGACCCCGACCTGCCGGGCATGGGGCAAAAGCTCTTCCAGCGCGCCGATCACCCGCGACCGCGCCGCCGCCAGATCCTTTTCCCCCGTGGCCAGCCCGCCCGGCACCACGACCAGGCAGGGCGCGCCGATCTCGGCCGCCGCGTCCAGGCGACGGCGGTTTTCGGCAAGAGCGGCGGCAAAGCCGGCCTTGTCCGCGATATTGACCCAGGCGCTGGTGCAAAGGCAGGGCACGAACAGCCCGGCATCGCGGATCAGCCGGGCGCCCCGCCCGACCCCGGCGGCGTCCAGATAATCCATCCAGACCCCGATCCCGGCCACCCCCTGGCGGGCATAGCCATCGACCGCCTGTTCAAGGGTCCAGTCGCGCGTGGTGATCTGGTTGATCGCAAAGCGGCGCAGATCGGGCATCAGGCCATCTCCGGTTGCAGATTGCGCAGTTCGGCCGTCGCCTTTTCGTCGATCCGGTCCTCCTCGATCACGACGCGGTAATGCTCGCGGGCGAAGGCCGGGGTGATCTTGCCGTCCAGCGCATCCTCCAGCACCTGCTCCAGCGGGCGCTGCAACGGGTCGCCATAGCCGCCACCGCCGGCCTGTTCGTGGCGGATCACGTCGCCCCTGGTGACATTGCGCGTGACCTTGCTGTCCAGCAGCTCGAACGCGCCGCCGTTCAGGCTCAGCAGGTTGCGCGAGGACGCGGCCGGATTGCCGCCGAAGAGGCCATAGGGCCGATGCTGGTAACGGTCGGCACGCAGTTGCAGCACCGCATCCTCGGCCAGCAGGCGGTATTGCCGCACCACGCCCAGGCCGCCGCGCTGCCTGCCTGCACCGCAGGAATCGGTGCGCAGCGAATATTCCTCGATGCGGATCGGATAGGTCGATTCCATCAGCTCGACCGGCATGTTCGACATGTTCTGCGACGGGTTGGTGATCGCGTCGATGCCATCCTTGGTGGCACGCGCGCCCAGGGCGCCGTTGATCATGTCGACCATGACGAAGGGCTGGCGGGTTTGCCTGTCATAGCCGCCCAGGCAGACCACCGAATTGCCGCCCTCGCCCGCCGCCGCGACGCGGGTCGGCACGATCTTGGACAGCGCGCCCAGCACGGTATCGACCACGCGATAGCCGGTCAGGGCGCGCGCCGCGACCGGCGCCGGGAAATGCGGGTTCAGGAAGCAGCCCTTCGGCGCCGCGATGTCGATGGCGCGATACATGCCCGAATTGTTCGGCACCTCGCTGTCCAGCGTGCAGCGGATCGCCAGGTAGGTCGCCGATTTCACGAAGGACAGGGTCGAGTTGATGGCGCCCTTGACCTGGGGCGAGCTGCCGGTGAAGTCCACCTCCAGATGGTCGCCCTTGACGGAGATCGTCACCTTGATCGGGATCGGCGCCGGGTCGAAGCCGTCGCCGTCGATGTAATCGGTGAACTCGTAGCTGCCATCGGGCCACTTGGCGATCTCGTTGCGGGTCAGCCGCTCGCCATAGTCCAGGAAGTCGGCAAGGAACTGGTTGAAGACGGGCGCGCCGTATTTGTCGACGATGCGCAGCAATTCGCGCTCGCCAAGCGCACAGGTCGCCAGCTGCGCCTCGATGTCGCCGATGACCAGGTCCGGCAGGCGCACGTTGCGGCCGATGATGTCGAAAACGATGTCGTTGCGGACCCCGCGATCATAAAGCTTCAGCGGCGGCAGGCGCAGCCCCTCCTGGAATATCTCGGTCGAGTCGCTGGCGTTCGAGCCGGGCACGCGGCCGCCCACGTCGCAATGGTGGCAGATCACCACCGAGAAGCCGAGGTGTTCGTCGCCATGGAAGATCGGCTTGAACATGAAGATGTCGGGCAGGTGCATGCCGCCTTCATAGGGATCGTTGAAGATGATGACGTCGCCGGGGTGCAGGTCGCCCTGGAACCGCGCCAGCAGCGCCTCCATCGCGTCGGGCACGGCGCCCAGGTGCAGCGCCACGGTCTTGGCCTGCGCCAGGATGCGGCCCTTGGCGTCGCACATGGTGGTGGAATAATCCAGCACGTCGCGGACGATGGGCGAACGCGCGGTCCGCATCACCGTATAGGCCATGTCGTCGACGATGGATTCGACGGCGCTTTTCAGCACGGCGAAGGTGATCGGGTCGTTGGCGGAAATCTCGGCCATGACGGCGCTCCTTACGAAAGGCGGATGTGAAGGTTCAGGAAGTCGTCGCGCTCGACCGTGGCATCCGGCGGAACGACCACGGTCGAGTCGTTCGATTCCAGGACGACCGGGCCGGTCAGCTTGCGCGGCGAGCGGGTGCGGTCATAGACCGGGGTTTCGATCCAGCCGGCATCCTTGCCGAAATAGACCTTGCGCCGCGAGACCGGCCCCGCCTCTTCGTGATCCGGCGCCGAGAGCTTGCGGAAATCCAGCCGCCCCTGGCGCAGCCCGCGGCCGGTCATGCGGATGCCGACCACCTCGACCGCGTCGGACGACACATAGCTGTAGATCGAGCGATAGGTTTCCAGGAAATCCTCGCGCACGCGGGCCGGATCGAAGGGTTCGGCAAAGGGGATCGCCAGCGACATTTCCTGGCCGCGAAAGCGCATGTTCGCCTCGGGCAGCAGTTCCATCGCCTCCTCGGGGATGCCCTCCTCGCGCAGGTTGGCGATGGCCTGCCGGCGCAGATCCGCGGTCGCGGCGGCAAGGTCTTGCAGGTCCACATCCTCGACCACCCGACCGATGGGGGCGGTGAAATAGCGCTCGATGTCGCCCGAAAGCATGCCCATGGCGGTAAAGACGCCGGGCGTGGCCGGGATCAGCAGCTTGTCCATCGACAGAAGCGAGGCGATGGCGGCGGCATGCACGGGGCCCGAGCCGCCGATGGCGACCAGGGTGAAGTCGCGCGGGTCCACGCCGCGTTCGACGGTCACGGCGCGGATGGCGCGGGCCATGTTGGCGTTCACCACCTCGCGGATGCCATGGGCGGCCTCGGTCGCCTCAAGGCCAAGCGCGTCGCCGAGCCGGGCGGCGATGGCGGCCTCGGACGCGGCCTTGTCCAGGTGGCGCGCACCGCCGGCCAGTTCCTCGGGCAGGTAGCCCAGCACCAGGTTCGCGTCCGTCACCGTCGGCGCCTCGCCGCCAAGGCCGTAGCAGACCGGCCCCGGATCCGCCCCGGCCGAAAGCGGGCCGACCCGGATCAGCCCGGCGCTGTCCAGCGCCGCGATCGAGCCCGCGCCGCTGCCCACCTCGGCCACGTCGACGGTCGGCACGCTCATCATGTAGCCGCCGGCCTTGATGAAGCGCGAAGGCGTCGAGATCCCGGCGCGGAACTCGTATTCGCTGACCCGGCTCAACTCGCCGCCATTGACCAGCGTGGCCGAGGCGGTGGTGCCGCCCATGTCGAAGATGACCAGGTTTTCCTGGGCCAACGCCTCGCCCAGGCGGGCGCCGCCGACGGCGCCGGCCGCCCGTCCCGACGAGATGAAGAACACCGGCTTCTCGCAGGCCGTCTCGGCCGAGGCCAGCGCGCCGTTCGAGTTGCTGACCAGCAGCGGCGCATTCACGCCCAGCCTTCTGATGCCGGTCTGCAGGCGCTGCAGATAGGCGGCCAGGACCGGCCCGACATAGGCGTTCACCACCGTGGTGCTGGTGCGCTCGTATTCCTTGGCCTCGGGCAGGACCGAGACCGAGGTGGTGATCTGGACCTTGGGGAAGCGCGCGCGGATCAGTTCCTCGGCGCGCTGTTCATGGACGGGATTGCGATAGCTGTTCAGGAAGCAGACGGCGATGGAGTCCACCCCCGCCTCGACCAGGGCGGCGGCGGCGGCGATGACGCTTGCCTCGTCCAGCGGCGTGATGACGGTGCCGTCGGCGGCGATGCGCTCCTGCGCCTCCAGCCGGTGCCGGCGCGGGATCAGCGGCGCGGGCTTGTCCCATTGCAGGTCGAACATGTTCGGCGTGCGCAGCCGGCCGATCTCCAGCACGTCGCGGAATCCGGCCGTGGTGATCAGGCCGGCCCGCGCGCCGACCTTTTGCAGCAGCGTGTTCGAGCCGACGGTGGTGCCATGCACGATCTCGCGCACATCGGCGACCGAGATGCCCGAATCCCGCACCAGGTCCGAGATGCCGGCGATCACCGCCTCCTCGGGCGCCGCGGGGGTCGAGGGCACCTTGGCATGATAGAGCCGCCCGTCGCCCTCGATCATCACGAGATCGGTGAAGGTGCCGCCGATGTCGACGCCGATTCGCGCAGTTCTGGTCGTTGAAACCGTCATGATTCCCATCCTTGTTGGACTAGTTGGTTAGTTTAGTAACACGCAGGTTTCCGAACCGACAAGCGATTTTTTATTCTATATATTCCAGTATTTTACTGATGTTTTTCGCCGGATGCGCTAAAGAAACTTGATTACAATTGGACTAGTAGTGCTATTAATCATCTTGGAAACAAGAACACCCGCGGGCGATTCGCCGCAGGCCGCACAACAGGAGAGGACGAATGAGAAAGATGCAGATCTTGCCGCCAGCCGCCGCCGCTGCGCTGCTGATCCTGGCCGGGCCCGGCCTGGCGCAGGACAGGCTGACCGTGCGGCTGGACTTCTCGCCATGGGGCAGCCATGCCGCCATGCACCTGGCCCAGCAGCAGGGCTGGTTCAAGGAAGCCGGGCTGGATGTGGACGTGCAGGACGGGCGCGGCTCGGGCAATACCTTGCAGCTGGTCAACGCCGGCCAGGTCGATGTCGGCCAGATCCAGCTGGGCCTGGTCCCGGCGGCGCGCCAGGGCGGCGCCAAGGTCAAGGGCATCGCCGGCTGGGACCGCCGCACCGATCTTTGCGTGCTGGTCGACAAGGATGCGCCGGTCGAGCAGATCGCGGATCTCAAGGGCAAGAAGATCGTCGTCTTCGCCGCCAGCCCCTGGGCGCCCTATATCGACACCTTCCTGGCCGCCGGCGGGCTGGATCGCAACAACACCCCCATCGAGTTCGTCGATGCCTCGGCCTTGTGGGGCACCTATACCTCGGGGCGGGCGGACGGGATGATGTCCACCGTCGCCTCGGCCCTGCCGTTGGCCGAGGCGCAGCGGCCGTCGAAATGCCTGACCTCGGATTCGGCCGACCTGTTCTTTCCCAGCTACGGCCTGGTCGCCTCGGACGACACGATCGCCAACCGGGCGGAGGCGCTGGAGAAGCTGGTCGCGGTCCAGCAGCGCGCCTGGGCGGAAATCGCCAAAAATCCCGACCTGGGCGTCGAGGCGATGCAGGCCCAGCGTCCCGATGCCATGCTGAACCCGGACGTCCTGCGCGAGCAGATCCGCCTGACCGTGGAATATTTCGACACGCCCGCGACCCAGGGCAAGCCGCTGGGCTGGCAGGCGGACGAGGATTGGGAAGCCGCGCTGAAGGGCATGGAGCGTGCCGGCGTGGTCAATCCCGGCTGGCAGGTCGCCGACTATTTCACCAACGACCTGATCCCGGAATGAGGCGGTGGGCATGAACATGATGGCCGGCACCACCCCCGACACCTATCTGCGCATCAAGGGGGCGGGCAAGACCTACCCCTCGCAGCACGGGCCCGTCGTCGCGCTCAGCGACATCAACCTGGACGTGCGTCCGGGCGAGTTCCTCAGCATCGTCGGGCCCAGCGGCTGCGGCAAGAGCACGCTGCTGAAATGCCTTGCCGGGCTGGAAGACATCACCTCGGGCGGCATCACCGTTTCCGGCAAGCCGCTGGCCGGGCCGCCGGACCGCATGGGCGTGGTGTTCCAGCGCGACGTCCTGCTGGACTGGCGCACCATCCTGGACAACGTGCTGTTGCAGGCCGAATTCCTAGGCCACCCGCGCGAGCAATACCGCGACCGCGCCTTGCAGCTGCTGGAACGTTTCGGGCTCAAGGGCTATGAAAAGCGCCATCCTTGGGAGCTGTCGGGCGGCATGCGGCAGCGCGCCTCGATCTGCCGGGCGCTGCTGTGCGATCCCGACCTGCTGCTGATGGACGAGCCCTTCGGCGCGCTGGACGCGATGACCCGCGACGACCTGAACGTCGAACTGGCCCGCATGTGGCAAGAGACCAGCAAGACGGTGATCTTCATCACCCATTCGATCTCCGAGGCGGTCTTTCTGGCCGACCGCGTGGTGATGATGTCGCGCGGGCCGGGCCGCATCGTCGATGTCTTCGACGTGGACCTGCCCCGGCCGCGCCCGCTGTCGGTGCGCGAATCCGATGCCTTCGGCGTCTATGCCCAGCGTATCCGCCATCATTTCGCCGAATTGGGAGTGCTCAAGGAATGAAAGACAGCCTCATCGCGAAAATCATGCGGGACAATCGCTCGCTCGACATCGTCCTGGTGCTGCTGGGAACGATCCTGCTGTGGGAACTGGGGGTGCGGCTGTTCAATCCGCCGGCCATCATCCTGCCCGCGCCCTCGGCGATCTGGGCGGCCTTCATGCAAAGCCCCTGGGTGTTCATCCGCAACATGCTTTATACGCTGATGACCACGGGCCTGGCCTTCGTCATCTCGGTGGTGCTGGGCGTGATCATGGCCGTCGGCATCGTGCAGTCGAAATTCCTCGAGCGCACGGTCTACACCCTGCTCATCGCCATCAACTCGGTGCCCAAGGTGGCGCTGGCGCCGCTGTTCGTTATCTGGCTGGGCACCGGCGTATCCTCGCAACTGGCGGTGGCGGTGATGCTGGCGATCTTTCCCATCGTCATCAACACCGTCCTGGGCCTGCGCTCGGTCGATCCCGACATGCTGAACCTCGCCAAGGCGACGCGGGCCTCGAAATTCGACATCATCTACAAGATCCGGGTGCCGAACGCCCTGCCCTCGCTGTTCTCGGGCATGAAAGTGGGCATCTCCTTCGCGCTGGTCGGCGCCATCGTCGGAGAATTCGTCGCCGGCGGCCGCGGCCTGGGCTTCTTGGTGCTGACCGCGCAGGGCCAGTTCGACACCACGCGCGTCTTCGTCTCGCTGGTGCTGCTCGGGGTGATGGGCACGATCCTGTTCTATGCCGTCGACGTGATGGAGCGGATCGCCCTGCCCTGGCACAGCTCGCAACGCCAGCCCAATGCCTGAGCCAGGGGGCCGTCCAGCCCCCTTTTCCCAGCCGATCCGAAAGACATCCCATGTCCTCAACCAATCTGCTATGCGCCGGCGGCCTTGCCACGCCGTTCCGCTCGATCCCCGCCGACGAGGCGCTGGCGGTGCTGGAGACGCATTACGGCCTGACCGGCACCCTGCAACGCCTGGACACCGAAAAGGACGACACCTTCCGGCTGGCCACGCCCAGGGGGGAACGCTTCATCGCCAAGTTCTCGAACCCCGACGAGGATCCGGCCGAGTTGTCGCTGCAAACCGACCTGCTGGACCATCTGGCGCGCGTCGATCCCGGCCTGCCGGTGCCGCGCGTGGTGCGCAGCCGCGACGGCCTGGGCTTCTTCACCGTCACCGACAGCCACGGCCAGCCGCGCATGGTGCGGATGCTGACCTATCTGGAGGGCACGCCGCTGGACCGGATCGATCCCACCCCGGAGGAGCGCTTTCGGCTGGGTGCCACGCTTGCCCGGCTGCGGTTGGCCATGGCCGGATTTTCGCATCCGCACGAGGCGCGTGAGATCGCATGGGATGTCCAGCACCTGCCGAAGCTCGCCTTCCTGCTGGACGGCGTGACCGATCCCGACCACCGCGCCATGCTGGCCGAAGGGATGGCGCGCTTTCGCCAGATCGAAGGCAGGCTGCGGACCTGCCGGCGCCAGGTGCTGCACAACGATTTCAATCGCTCGAACGTGGTCGTGGACCGCAGCGACCCGGCTTTCGTCACCGGGGTGATCGACTTCGGCGATGCCGTGCGCACCCATATCGTCATCGACCTCTCGACCGCGCTGCTGGCCTATCTCGAACCCGAGGGCGGGCCGGCGATGTTCGACCGCGGCCGCGACCTGCTGGCCGGCTATCTCTCGGTCGCCGACCTGACCCCGGACGAGCTGGAAGTCCTGCCGCATCTGGTCATGGCCCGCGTCATCGCCCGCGCGCTGATCACGACATGGCGGGCCCGTCAGTTCCCGGATAATGAGCCCTATATCATGCGAAACACCCATCAGGGCTGGCAGCAGCTTCGGCAGTTCCTCAGCCTGCCGCCGGACCAGATCAGCCGGACATTCGCCCCAGGCGCCGCAAGCCAGGCGGCCCGCAAGACAGAGGAAGCACGGATATGAATGCGCAGGACAAGCCCCTGATCAACGTGGGCATGGTGAACGGCTTCGACCCGGACGACATGAACAGGCTCGATCCGGCGATGCAGGATCTGATCCGCCGGCGCCGCAGCCTGCTGGGCCCGGCCTATCGCCTGATGTATGCCGATCCGGTGCAGATCAGCCGCGCCCTGGGCACGAAGATGTGGGACCGCGACGGCAAGGAATATCTGGACGCCTACAACAACGTCGTCTCGGTCGGCCATTGCAACCCGCGCGTGGTCGAGGCGGTGCATCGGCAGATGCAGACGCTCTGCACCCATACCCGCTACGTGCAGGACGGCATCCTGGAATTCGCCGAGCAGATCGTGCCGACCTTTGGCGCACCGATCGAACATGTCATGTTCACCTGCACCGGCTCCGAGGCGAACGACCTGGCGCTGCGCATCGCCATGCACCAGACCGGGCGCAAGGGCATCGTCATCACCTCGGAAGCCTATACCGGCAACTCGCACCTGACGGCGGGCCTGTCGCCCTCGCTGGGCAGGAAAAGCCCGCTGGGGCAATGGGTGCGCCGCATTCCCGCGCCCGATTCCTATCGCATGGAGCCCTCCGAGATCGGCGCCTTCCTGGCCCGCCGGGTCCGGCACGAGATCGACGAGCTGGAACGTCGCGGCGAAGGCATCGCCGCCTTCATCGCGGATTCGCTGTTCTCCTCGGACGGGATCTATGCCCATCCGACCGACATCCTCCAGCAGATCGCCGAGGCCGTCCATGCCGCCGGCGGCGTCGTGATCGCCGACGAGGTGCAGGCGGGCTTCGGCCGCTCGGGCGACCGGCTCTGGGGGTTCCAGCGCCACGGCCAGCACCCCGACATCGTCACCATGGGCAAGCCGATGGGTAACGGCTTCCCGGTCGCGGCAGTCGCCGTGCGCAGCGAGGCGGTCGAGCGTTTCGGCAGCGAGATGCGCTATTTCAACACCTTCGGCGGCAATACCGTGGCCATCGCCGCGGCGCAGGCGACCTTCGACGTGATCCGCGACGACAGGCTGCAGGAAAACGCCGCCCGCATCGGCGCGATGATCCAGGACGGCTTGCGCGAGATCGCCCAAGAGGACGGGCGCATCGGCGACGTGCGCGGCGCGGGCCTTTATATCGGGGTCGAATTCGTCAAGGACCGGGACGGCAAGGAACCGGATTCGGCCACGGCCCTGGCGGTCGTGGACGGGCTGCGGCAGCGGCGGGTGCTGATCTCGGCCACCGGCCATCACGCCAATACGCTGAAGATCCGTCCGCCGCTGGTATTCTCGGAAAGCGACGTGGACCGGCTGCTGACCGAGACGCGCAACACGCTGGCCGCGATCTGACGAAGCGCCGCAGACGGCAGGACGAACCCAAGGGAACAGGACAGATGATCACCGGCAACACCCGGATCTTCTTCATGCTTGCAGACCCGATCCACCATGTCCGCACCCCCGAAGTCCTGAACCCCTTGTTCAGGGCGCGGGGCATCGACGCGGTCATGGTGCCGGTCCATCATGCGCCTGCGGATTTCGCCGCCGCCTGGCAGGCGATGAAGCGGATGCGCAACCTGGGCGGTATGGTGGTCAGCGTGCCGCTGAAGGAACAGGCGCTTGAACTGGCCGATCGCGTCGGCGCCGAGGCGCAGGAGCTGGGGGCCGCGAATACCGTCCGCCGCGAAGCAGACGGAACCATGGTGGCCGAGAATTTCGACGGCCGCGGCTTCCTGCAGGGGCTGCTGGGCGGCGGCGCCGATGCCCAGGGGCGCGAGGCGTTGCTTCTGGGCGCCGGCGGCGCCGGGCGGGCCATCGCCTTCGGCCTTGCCCGCAGCGGCGTGGCCTCGTTGCGCGTGCATGACCCCGACGCGGCCCGCGCGCAATCGCTGGCCGACAGGATCGCCGCCGGCTATCCGCAGCTGCGCGTCAGCGCAGGGCCGAACGACCTGGACGGGGTCGACCTGCTGGTCAATGCCTCGCCCTGCGGGCTGCACCCCGAAACCGACCCGGCGCCGGTCGACCTGTCCCGGTTGCGCCCCGAGATCCTGGTCGCCGACATCATCATGAAGCCGCGCGAAACCCCGCTGCTGCGCGCCGCGCAGGACAAGGGCTGCCAGGTCCGCCATGGCGCGCCGATGCTGGACTGCCAGCTTGAGCTGATGCTGGAGTTCTTCGGGCTCTAAGCCGGCCTCTGCGGCATCAAAGCCCCCCGCCAGGCGTCACCCCCGGCCGAACGGCTATTTCCCGACGAAGGAGAAGTTCTGCGAATAGTTTTCCTTCATGAACTCGATGAAGTTGTCGCGGAATTGCCGGGTATGGGCATGGGCCAGCGCATCCGCCCGCTCGACGTCCCGCGCCCGGATCGCCTCCAGCATCTCGCTATGCTCGTCCGTCAGCAAATAGCTGTCGTTGCTGCGCTCGATATAGTCGAAATGCAGGTGCAGCATGCGGCGGCCCTGGTTCAGCAGCCGCTCGTAGAAGGCGGCCAGATAGGGGTTCCGGCCGGCGCTGGCGATGGCCATGTGGAACTGCTTGTTCGCCTCGGACATCAGCAGGTGGTTGCCGTTCTTGACCGCCGCCTCGAACTCGGCCTGGCGCGCGGCAATGGCCTTCAGGTCGGCCTCGCTGCGCAGCTCGGCGGCCAGGCGCGTGTTCATGCGCTGCGCCACGTCCAGCGCCTCGACATATTTCGGAAAGCTCAGCACGTCGATCGGCGCCACGATGGTCGAGCGGTTGGACAGCGTCACCACCAGGTCGTCGCCCGACAGCCGGATCAGCGCCTCGCGGATGGGCGAGCGGGACATGCCGAATCGCTCGGCCAAGGTCGTCTCGTCCAGAAGCGCCCCCGGCTCCAGGACCAGGGACAGGATTTCGTCGTGCAAGGTCTGGTAGACAAAGCGCCAGCCCGTCCCCTTGGCATGCCTGATCTCAGCTTCGTCGGCCAAACGCGTTCTCCTGCCGGTGTTTTCTGCACCCGATGATAGGGCCAGGCGAAAGCCGATGTCGACACAAAGTTTTTGTTGACGTGTCGTCATTGTGTCGCCATGCTGGATTCATGTCGGCACAATGTTGACAAAAAGAATGCCGCAGAGACGACAAGCCAAAGACCAACACACCGGGAGACTGACATGCTGATGAAGAAAATCTCGAAACCTGCGACAATCATGGCCCTGGCGGTCGCGCTCTCGGCGGGCGCCGCCCCTGCCCAGGAGGCGGGCGGCTATTGGCAGAAGGTTCAAAGTGCCGGCAAGCTGCGTTGCGGCGCCGCCGTCGCCCCGCCCTATGTGATGCGCGACCCGGCGACGGGCGAATATTCCGGCTTCTATGCCGATCTCTGCCGCGAATTCGCCGCCGTGCTGGAGGTGCAGCCCGAGTTCGTCGACACCACCTGGGACAATATCGTGGCCGGGCTTCAGGCCGGGAAATGGGACATGTCGCTGGCGCTGAACCGCACGCCGGTGCGCGCCATGGCGGTGCAGTTCTCGATCCCGGCGATGGAATACCAGATCTCGCTCGTCTACAACAAGGACAACCCCAAGATCCCCGCGAACCCGGTTTCGGTCGCCGATGTCGACGTGGCCGACGTCACCATGGCGGTCATGTCCGGCACCGCCCAGGACAAGGCGATCTCGGCGGCGGTCAAGAACGCGACGATCCTGCGCCTTCCCTCGGCCGACGAGACGCGCCTGGCCGTGCAGTCGCGCCGCGCCGACATCATCGTGGATGCCTCGGACACCAACCTGCTGTTCACCCAGGCGAACCCGGACTGGGCGGTCGCCCTGAACCCCGAACCGGCGCTGGCCAAGCAGGGCGTGTCCTTCGGCCTGCCGCTGAACCTGCGCGCCTCGGACGTGGCGGTCGTGGACATCTTCCTGGAGGAAAGGGTCGCCACCGGCGCCGTCGATGCGCTGATCTCGAAGGCGGCCGACGAGGTCCTGGCCGCGGCCGGGAACTAAGACCTGCCCCACACGACAAGAACTGCTCAACGAACCGGCGCGGGAGGCGGCGGTTCGCGGAAAAGCCATATTCGGGAGTAAGGCTTATGGCGGATATGCGGGACGGGTCTGCGCTGGTCGAGATCCGCGACCTTCACAAGAGCTATGGTCCGAACATCCAGGTTCTCAAGGGCCTGGACATCCAGATGATGCCGGGCGAGCGGGTGGTGGTGATCGGCCCCTCGGGCGGCGGCAAGTCGACCCTGCTGCGCGTGGTCATGGGGCTGGAGCAGATCCAGGGCGGCTCGGTCCGCTTCGGCGGCAAGCCCTATATCTCGGCCAAGGGCGACAAGACCGTCATCGACACCGAGCTGCGCAAGCAGATCGGCATGGTCTTCCAGCACTACACCCTGTTCCCGCACCTCAGCATCATGGAGAACCTGATCCTCGCCCCGCGCAAGGTCCACGGTGAAAGCCGCGCCTCGGCCCGCGAACGCGGCCAGAAGATCCTGGAACGCTTCGGCCTGGGCGCCAAGGCCGACGCCTATCCCAGCCAGCTGTCCGGCGGCCAGAAGCAGCGCGTCGCCATTGCCCGCGCGCTGATGCTGGACCCCAAGCTGATGCTGTTCGACGAAGTGACCTCGGCGCTCGACCCGGAACTGGTGGCCGAGGTCGAGGCGGTGATCCTGCAACTCGCGGAAAGCGGCATGCCGATGATGATGGTCACGCATGACATGTGGTTCGCCAGGAATGTCGCCAGCCGGGTGATCTTCTGCGCCGGCGGCGTGGTGGTCGAGGACGGCCCGCCCGAACAGGTGCTGGGCGACCCGCGCGAAGAGCGCACCCGCGAGTTCATCAACCGCGTCTTCCACATCAAGGCCTGAGGCGCGCCATGGATTACACACTCGACTTGGGGGCGGTGACCCGGAACATGGGCCCGCTGATGGACGGGCTTTGGGTGACGCTGCAACTGACGCTGGCCGCCAATGCCATCGGCGTCGTCGCCGGTTTCGCGCTGGCCCTGCTGACCACCAGCAAGCTCGCCGTCCTGCGGCTTCCCGCGATGCTGTTCGTGGAGTTCTTCCGCTGCACCCCGGCCATCGTCCAGATCGTCTGGTTCTTCTATTGCGTGCCGATGATCTTCAACGTGTTCTGGGGCCCGGTCTTCATGGGCATCATCGCCCTGGGCCTGAACCTGACCGCCTTCAATGCCGAAGCCTATCGCGCCTCGATCCAGGCGGTGCCGCGCGAGCATCTGGACGCCGGCATCGCGCTGGGTCTGTCGCCGACGCAGCGGATCCTGAACATCGTGCTGCCGCAGGCCCTGCGCAATTCGGTGCCGGTGCTCTTGACCAACGGCATCGGCATCTTCCAGCAAAGCGCGCTGGTCGCCATCGTCGGCGTCGCCGACCTGATGTATCAGGGCAAGACGCTGGCCACGGCCACCTATCGCCCGATCGAGACCTTCACGGTCGTCGCCCTGATCTATCTCGCCATCTCCTACCCGGTCGGCCAGTTCGTGAACTGGCTCGAGCGCCGGCAGAGCTATTCCTAAGGGGGACGGGTCATGGGTATGACACTGGATTTCTCGATCCTGCTGCGCTTTACCGACGCGCTGGCGCTGGGGCTGTGGACGACGCTCAGGCTGACCTTGCTGTGCATCGTCCTGGGCACCACGCTGGGCTTCGTCATCGGGTTGCTGCGCAGCAGCGGCAATGCCGTCGTCCGCGGCCTGCTGGGCCTTTATGTCGAACTGTTCCGCGGCACGCCGGTGCTGATCCAGCTGTTCTGGATCTTCTTCTGCCTGCCGCTGATCCTGGGGGTCGAGTTCTCGAACTTCGTCTCGGCCACCATCGCGCTGACGCTCTACATGGGCGCGATCACCTCCGAGACCTTCCGCGCCTCGCTGCGTTCGGTGGGCCGCGAGCAGATGGATGCCTGCGTGGCGCTTGGCCTGCCGCGCCGGGCGCAGATCGTCAACGTGATCCTGCCGCAGGCGGTGCTGCGCGCCGTGCCGACGCTGCTGTCGAACGCCGTCTCGCTGTTCAAGGAAAGCGCGCTGGTCTCGGCAGTGGGCATGGCCGACCTGATGTTCATCGGCCAGAACATCTCGAACAACACCGCCCATCCGGTCGAGGTGCTGACCGTGGTCGCCGCCATCTACTTCGTCATCGCCTTCCCCCTGA
Source organism: Paracoccus sp. FO-3 (assembly GCF_006386455.1). Lineage (NCBI taxonomy): Bacteria > Pseudomonadati > Pseudomonadota > Alphaproteobacteria > Rhodobacterales > Paracoccaceae > Paracoccus > Paracoccus sp. FO-3. The sequence goes on from NZ_VCBQ01000028.1 coordinate 38,056, forward strand.
CACGGGCCGTCACCGTGGTCGAGCAGAAGCTGCTTCGCAAATTTTCTGCATAATTATCTGGAAAGAAAGGAAACACCATGAAACTGCAAGGTGTCATGCCCGCGCTGGTCACGCCCTTCGATGCGGCCGGCAAGATCGACTTCGCCGCTTTCGAAAAACTGCTGACCAACCTGCGCGAAGCCGGCGTCTCGGGCTGGGTGCCCTGCGGCTCGTCGGGCGAATACAACTTCATGTCGGATGAGGAACGCGACAGCGTGCTGCAATTCGTGAAGAATTTCGCCAAGCCGGGCGAGATCCTGATCGCCGGCACCAACGCCCCCTCGACCGCCGGCGTCATCGCCAATACGCTGCGCGCCAAGGAAATGGGCTATGATGCCGTGCTGCTGGCAACGCCCTTCTACACCAAGCCGACCCAGGCCGAGCTGATCCGGCATTTCCAGGCGGTGCTGGACGCCACCGACATGCCCATCGTGCTTTACAGCTATCCCGACAAGGACGGCATCGAGCTGGGCTGGGAGGTGCTGGACGCGCTGGCCGACGATCCGCGCGTCATCGGCATCAAGGAAAGCTCGGGCTCGCTGCAGCGCGCCATCGGCATCGCCACCCGCTACAAGGACCGCATCCAGCTGGTCTCGGGCTCGGACGACATCGCGCTGGACTTCATGCTCTGGGGCGCCGACGCCTGGATCTGTGGCCCGGCCAACTGCATGGCCAGGGCGGTCTGCGACCTGGACCGCAGCTATCGCTCGGGCGATCTCGACAAGGCGCTCGAACAGATGGCGACGCTTTATACTGCCATGAACATCCTGGAATCGGGCAAGTTCGTGCAGAAGCTGAAATACGGCTGCGAGATCCAGGGGATGCCGGTCGGCGAATGCCGCGCGCCGCTGGGTCCGCTGACCGACCAGGAAAAGGCCGATTTCCGCGCCGCGATGGAGCCGATCCTGAACTGGTAAGCCAACCTGGCCGGGCGACGAGCACCGCCCGGCCACCACGAGATCAAGGGAGAGGGACACAGCATGACCACCGTGGTTGTCGGCGCCGGCATCATCGGGACCAGCCTGGCCTATGAGCTGCAAAAGCGTGGCCGGCAGGTCGTCCTGCTGGACAAGGGCGAGGTCGGGCGCGGCGCCTCCTATGGCAACATGGCCTCGATCGCGGTGACGGAATTCATGCCCGCCTCGCGCCCCTCGGTCTGGCGGCAGATCCCCGGCTGGATGCTGGACCCCGAAGGTCCGGTCCGCATCCGCCCCTCCTACATGCCCAGGCTGGTGCCCTGGTTCGCCCGCTTCGTCGCCGCCTCGCGCCCCTCGAAGCTGCGCGCCCTTGAGGCGCAGGGCGCGGCGCTGTGCTTGCGCGTCTATGACGACCTCTTGCCGCTTTTGCACGAGACCGGGCTGACCGGCGAGCTGACCGAGGAAGGCTGCCTGTCGCTTTACAGCGACGAGGCCGAATTCCGCGCCGACCGCGAGCATATCGGGATCCTCGAACGCTTCGGCTTTCCGCACCAACGCCTGACCGGCGCCGAGGCGCGCGAACTGGAGCCGGAACTGTCGGACCGCATCGGCATCGCCGTGCTGTTTCCGCAGAACCGCAGCCTGCGCGACCCGTATCGGCTGGTCGTGGCCCTTGCCGACCGCTTCGCCGCCCTGGGCGGGCGCATCGAGCGGGGCGAGGTCGCGGGCTTCGACCGCAGCGACCGCGTCACCGCGGTGCGGCTGGCGGACGGCCGCACCATCCCTGCCGCCGAGGTGGCGATCTGCGCCGGCGCCCATAGCGCGCGGCTGTCGAAACTGCTGGGCGAGCCGATGCCGCTGGAGACCGAGCGCGGCTATCACACCCAGATCATGGCGCCCGGCATCGCCATGCGGCATTCGATCATCTGGCCCGCCCGCGCCTTCATGGTCACGCCCACCGCGGGCGGCATCCGCGTCGGCGGCACGGTCGAGATGGGGGGGCTGGACGCAGCCCCCGACTATCGGCGCAGCAAGATCACCGTGAAACGCGCGCGCGAGGCGCTGCCGAACCTGGCTTGCGAGGATTTCACCGAATGGATGGGCCACCGGCCGGCCTTCCCCGATACCGTGCCGGTCATGTCGGCCTCGGCCAGGGTGCCGGGCGTGTTCTACGCCACCGGCCACGGCCACCTGGGCGTGACCTATGCCGCGACCAATGCAAGGCTGATGGGCGACCTGATCACCGGGGCGCCCCCGCCCATCGACATGCGCCCCTATCGCATCGACCGTTTCTGAAAGGGAGTCCCCATGACCCAGAAGGTTTGTCTGATCACCGGCGGCGGCCGCGGCATGGGCGCCGCGGTGGCGCGAGAGATGCATGCCCGCGGCTACCGGCTGGCGCTGATGTCGCCCTCGGACAGCTGCGAGACGCTGGCGGCGGAACTGGACGGCGTGGCCCGGCGCGGGGTCGCGCAAAGCGCCGACGACCTCAAGGGCATCGTCGATCTGGCGATGTCCAGCTATGGCCGCATCGACGCGGTTCTGAACCACACCGGCCATCCGCCGAAAGGCGACCTGCTTGAGATCACGGATGAAAACTGGGATCTCGCCAACGACATGATCGTGAAGTCGGTCGTCCGCATGGTGCGGCTGGTGACGCCGATCATGCAGGCGCAGGGCGGCGGCGCGATCGTCAACATCACCACCTATGCGGCCTTCGAGCCCTCGCTGTGGTTCCCGGCCTCCTGCGTCTATCGCGCCGGGGTGTCGTCCTTCACCAAGCTTTATTCCGACCGCTACGGCCCGGACAACATCCGCATGAACTGCCTGCTGCCCGGCTTCACCGACAGCCTGGACGTCGGGAAATTCGGCGATCTGACGGCGCTCAAGCGCATCGGCAAGGTCGAGGAACAGGCCAAGGCCGCCGCTTTCCTGCTGACCGACGATTCAAGCTACATCACCGGCCAAAGCCTTCGGGTCGATGGCGGTCTGACCCGGCACATGTGAGGAACAAGATGCAGACCAGACTTTATATCAACGGCGAATGGGTGGCCCCGGCCGAGGGCGGGACGCTGCCGGTCATCGACCCGGCGACCGAGGAGGTGTTCCACCACATTCCCGCCGCCACCGCCCCCGATGCCGAGGCCGCCGTCGCCGCCGCGCGCGAGGCTTTCGACAACGGCCCCTGGCCGCGCATGACCGGCGCCGAGCGCGCGAAATACCTGCGCGCCATCGCCCAGGGCATCCGCGACCGGCTGCCGGAACTGGCGCATATGGAGACGCGCGACAACGGCAAGCCGCTGCCCGAATCCGAATGGGATCTGTCGGATGCGGCCGGCTGCTTCGACTTCTACGCCGATCTGGCCGAGGAACTGGACGGCGAGGTCGAGGAGATCGCGCTGGCCGACGACCGTTTCACCGCAAAGGCGGTGCGCGAGCCGCTGGGCGTCGCGGTCGCCATCGTGCCCTGGAACTATCCGCTGCTCATGGCCTCGTGGAAGGTCGCCCCGGCGCTGGCGGCAGGCTGCACCATGATCCTGAAGCCGGCCGAGACCACCTCGCTCACCGCGCTGGAACTGGGTGCCATCGCCGAGGCGGCGGGCCTGCCCAAGGGGGTGCTGAACATCCTGTCCGGCAAGGGCTCGGTCGTCGGCCAGGCGCTGGTCGAGCATCCGCAGGTCGACAAGGTGGCCTTCACCGGCTCGGGCCCGGTCGGCTCGCGGATCATGGCGACGGGCGCCCGCGACATCAAGCGCATCAGCCTGGAGCTGGGCGGCAAGTCGCCCTTTGTCGTCTTCGCCGACAGCGAGATCGAAAAGGCGGTCGAATGGATCATGTTCGGCATCTTCTGGAACCAGGGCCAGGTCTGCTCGGCCACCTCGCGCGTGCTGGTCGAGGCGCCGCTTTATCCCCGCCTGCTGGAGCGGCTGGTCGAGGAAGCGCAGAAGATCAGGATCGGCAACGGTCTGGACGAGGGCACGCTGCTTGGCCCGCTGGTCAACAAGAGCCAGTATGAGGACGTCCTGCGCCATATCGACCGCGCCGTCGAACAAGGCGCCACCGTCGCCTGTGGCGGCCGGCATGACGGCTTCGACAAGGGCTTCTGGGTCGCGCCCACCATCCTGACCGACACGGCCCTGGACAGCGACGCCTGGGTCGAGGAGATCTTCGGTCCCGTCGTCTGCATCCGCCCCTTCGACACCGAGGACGAGGCGATCCGGCTGGCCAACGACTCGCGCTTCGGCCTGGCCGCCGCGGTGATGTCCGCCGACGAGGCGCGCTGCGAGCGCGTCGCCCGCGCCTTCCGCGCCGGCATCGTCTGGATCAACTGCAGCCAGCCCACCTTCACCGAGGCGCCCTGGGGCGGCTACAAGCAATCCGGCATCGGCCGCGAACTGGGCCGCTGGGGCCTGGATAACTATCTGGAAACCAAGCAGATCACCAGCTTTGTCAGCAAGGAACCCTGGGGATGGTATCTGAAATGAGCTTCGAGAAATCCCTCGACATCCTGCTGGTGCATTGCCAGGGCGAAAGCGGCAACGTGCTGGTCGGCGGCGCGCCCGAGATTCCGGGCGCCACCATCCTCGACAAGATGAACCACCTCAATCATGTGGACCCTTCGCTGCGGCTGTTCCTGACGCGCGAGCCCCGCGCGCAGGTGGTCCATACCACCAACCTGCTGCTGGCGCCGACGCGACCCGATGCCGATGCGGGCTTCATCGTGCTGCAACCGGATCGCGCCCATCCCATGTCGGGCTCGAACTGCATCTGCGTGGTGACGGCGCTGCTGGAAACCGGGCGGGTGAAGATGGTCGAGCCGGAAACCGTGGTGCGGCTGGACACCGCCGCCGGGCTGATCCTGGCCCGCGCGCGATGCGAGAACGGGCGCTGCCTGTCGGTCAGCCTCGACAACGTGCCGGCCTTCGTCCAGCAGCTCGACGTCCCGGTCTCGACCCCGCAATGGGGCACGATCCGGGCCGACATCGCCTTCGGCGGCGTCTTCTATGCCCAGATCGACGTGGACCAGGTCGGCCTGCGCATCGTCCCCGAGGCGGCCCGCGCCCTGGCCGAGGCCGGGACCGAGATCAAGGCGCTCTTGGCCGAGCAGGTCGCGGTCCAGCACCCCGAGATCCCCAGCCTGGACGAGATCGCCTATGTGATGTTCCGCGACTACCGGCCCGACGGCTCGGTCGTGACCTGCACCACGCTGAAGCCGGGACGGGTGGACCGCTCGCCCTGCGGCACCGGCTCGTCGGCCAATCTGGCGGTGCTGCATGCGCGCGGGCTGGCCAGGACCGGCGACAGGCGGCTGTCGCGCAGCATTATCGGCGGCACCTTCACGGCCGAGATCCTGGGCGAGACCACCGTCGGCGACCGCCCCGCCATCCTGCCCCGCATCACCGGGCAGGGCTATGTCTTCGGCCGCCAGCAATTGCGGCTGGACCCGCAGGATCCCTTTGCCCAGGGCTTTGCCCTGTCGGACACCTGGGGCCCGCAGGTGGGTGAGCTATGACGCTTTCCGGGCAATCCATCCTCGTGACCGGCGCGACCGGCGCCATCGGCCGGGCGATCTGCCATGCGCTGGTCGCCGAAGGCGCGCGGGTCGTCATCCATTACGGCCGCAACCGCGACGCGGCGCAGGCGCTGCTGGCCGCGCTGGACGGGCGGGGCTGGTGCCTACCGGCCGACCTGTCCGACCCCGCCGCGCCGCAGGCGCTTTGGGATCGGGCGGTGGCAGCGGCGGGCCGGCTGACCGGGCTGGTCAACAATGCCGGCATCCGTTCCGAGGTCGCGGTCGATGCGCCGATGGACGAATGGCAGCGGGTTTGGGCGCGCGAGATCCGGGTGAACTTCCTGTCGGCCGTGGACCTGTCGAAGCTGGCAATCCGGCACTTTCGCGACAATGGCGGCGGGCGCATCCTCAACATGGCCAGCCGCGCCGGCCAGCGCGGCTATGCCTCGAATGCCATGGCCTATGGCGCCTCCAAGGCCGCGCTGATCAACCTGACCAAATCCATCGCGCAAAGCCATGGCCACGAAGGCGTGACCGCGGTCGCGCTGGCGCCGGGCTGGGTGCGCACCGACATGGCCGAGGCCTATGTCGCCCGGCACGGCGAGGCAGCGGCGCTGGCCGGCATCCCCATCGGCCGGATGGCCGCGCCCGAGGAGATCGGCGAACTCGCCGCCTTTGCCTTCCGTCCCTCGCAGGCATCGCTGAACGGTGCGGTTCTGGATATAAACGGCGGCAGCTATCTGAGGTAAAACCATGCGCTTCAAGGACAAAACCGTCATCGTCACCGGCGCTGCGGGCGGCATCGGCTCGGCCATCGCGCGGCGCTTCGCCGCCGAGGGCGCCCGCGTCGTCATCACCGACGTGAACGCCGAAGGGGCCGAGGCGACCGCCGCCGCCATCCCCGGCAGCCGGGCCCTGGCCAGCGACATCTCGCAGCCCGAGGGTTGCCGGGCGATCATCGAAAACGTCATCGCCACCGAAGGCGCCATCGACGTGCTGTGCAACAATGCCGGCATCAACCGGCGCGGCAACCTGCTGGCGCTGACGCCCGAGGACTGGCGGCTGTCCTTCGCCATCAACGTCGATGCGATGTTCCACCTGTGCCAGGCCGCCCTGCCGCATATGATCGCGGCCGGCGGCGGCGCCATCGTCAACACCGCCTCGCAATGGGGGCTGCACCCGGCGCCGAACCACATCGCCTATAACGTGACCAAGGCGGCGGTGGCGAGCTTTACCCAGAACCTGGCCCGCGACTATGCGCCCCAGAAGATCCGCGTGAACGCCGTCTGCCCCGGCGAGATCCACACGCCCATGCTCGAGGCGGGGGTCAGGCGCGCGGGCCGCACCATCGCCGACCTGGACCGGCTGGTGCCCTTCGGCCGCATCGGCAAGCCCGAGGAGGTGGCGGCGCTGGTCGCCTTCCTGGCCTCGGACGAGGCGGCGTTCATGTGCGGCTCGCTGGTCGAGATCACCGGCGCGCAGGCCGTGGCCTGACGGCCGCCAGAGGCAAGGCCCCTTGCAGCAGGCGGGCGGCATTCGCGGCAAACCCGCAGCGCGCACGGAACTGGAACCAAGGCTTGCGGGTTTCCCGTCCTGGCAGCGGGGAAACCGAACAAGCCGACCGGGCCGATGCGGGCCGGCATCCATGCACCGGCTGCGCGCTCACTGCAAAGGAAACGACATGCTGAAACCTGTCCCGCTGGCAATCATCGCCCTTGCCGCCGGTCTTGGCACCGCCCATGCGCAAGTCGTCGTGTCGTCCAAGATCGACACCGAAGGCGGGGTGCTGGGCCAGATCATCCTGCAACTGCTGGACCACGCCGGCATCCCGACCCGCGACCGCATCCAGCTGGGCGGCACCCCCATCCTGCGCGAGGCGATCCTGGCCGGCGAGATCGACATCTATCCCGAATATACCGGCAACGCCGCCTTCTTCTTCAATCGCGCCGACGAGCCGATCTGGCAGGATGCCGCCGCCGGCTACCAGGCCGCCAGGCAGCTGGACGAAGAGGCCAACGACATCGTCTGGCTGGCCCCCGCGCCCGCCAACAACACCTGGGGCGTCGCCCTCCGCTCGGAGGTGGCCGAGCAGGCGGGGGTCAGCACCTTCTCGCAATTCGGGGAATGGGTGTCGGGCGGCGGCGAGGTCAAGCTGGTCGCCTCGGCCGAATTCGTCAACTCGGCCCCGGCGCTGCCGGCCTTCCAGCGGGCCTATGGCTTTACGCTGGATCAGGACCAGCTGCTGGTGCTGTCGGGCGGCGATACCGCCGCCACGATCCAGGCGGCGGCGAACGGGACCAGCGGGGCCAATGCGGCCATGGTCTATGGCACGGACGGCGCCCTTGCCTTTTCCGGGCTGACGGTGCTCGAGGACGACAAGAACGTCCAGCCGGTCTACCAGCCCGCGCCCATCGTCCGCGCCGAGATCCTGGCCGAATATCCGCAGATCGCCGAGCTTCTGGAACCGGCCTTCGCCGGGCTGGACCTGGAGGTTCTGCAAAGGCTGAACGGCCAGGTCCAGGTCGAGGGCCTGCCCGCCGCCGAGGTGGCGCAGGCCTACCTGACCGAGGCCGGGCTGCTCGACTGAGGATGCCCAGGCCGCGCATCGACCGGCTGTCGGCCGTCCTGGCGCTGCCGCTGCTGGCGGCGCCGGCGCTTTCGGCATTCGGCCTGCGGCCCAACCGGATCGCGCAGCCCCAGGCCCTTGGCTGGGCCGAGGCGTTCGGGGCGCCCACGGCCGCCGCGCTTGCCGCCGGCACCCTGCTGCTCGTGGTCGCGCTGCTGCTGCTGCGCCGGCCGGGACTGCGGATGCTGCTTCTGGCCGCGGCGCTGGCCGGGCTGATCCTTATGCTGGGACGGGGCGCTGCCGTCCTGCTGGAACAGGCGGCCCCTGCGGCGCGGGTCTCGCCCGGCCTGGGCTTCTGGCTGGCCGCCGGGGTGCTGGTGCTGCTGCTGGTGGACGCCTTTGCGCGCATGCAGCCCGGCCCCGCGCCCCGCGCCGCGCTGCTGGCCGCCACCCTGGCGGCGGTGGCGGCGCTTCTGGGCTCGGGCGTGCTGGCCGATCTTTCGGTCGCGGCCGAGTTCCGGCTGCGCGCCGCCGCCTTCCACAAGGCCACGGCGGATCACCTGGTCCTGGCCTTCGGCTCGTTTCTGGCCGCGCTGGCCGTGGGCCTGCCGGCGGGGCTGGCCGTCCAGCGCCATAGGGCCCTGCGCGCCCCGGTGCTGAACCTGCTGACGCTGATCCAGACCATCCCCTCGATCGCGCTGTTCGGGATGCTGATCGTGCCGCTGGCCTGGATCGCCGCCCATGTCCCCGCCGCGGCCGAGGCCGGGATCAGGGGCATCGGCATGGCGCCGGCGCTGGTGGCGCTGTTTCTCTATTCGCTGCTGCCCATCGTCGCCAATACCGTGGCCGGGGTCGATGCCGTGCCGCCGGCGGTGGCCGAGGCCGCGGCCGGCATGGGCATGACCGGCGCCCAGCGGCTGCGGATGGTCGATCTGCCGCTGGCCCTGCCCGTCATCCTTGCCGCCGCGCGGATCGTGCTGGTGCAGAATATCGGGCTGGCCACGGTGGGGGCGCTGATCGGCTCGGGCGGATATGGAACCTTCATCTTCCAGGGCATCGGCCAGACGGCGACCGACCTGATCCTGCTGGGCGTGCTGCCGACGGTGGCGCTGGCCTTCCTGACCTCGGCGGTGCTGGACCTGGTGATCGCCTCCTTCAGGATGCAGCCGCCATGATCGAGATCGAGGCCCTGACCAAGACCTACGGCGGCAGGCCCGTCGTGGACGGCGTCACCGCCCGCTTCGCGCGCGGCACGTTGACCGCGATCGTCGGCAGCTCGGGCTCGGGCAAGACGACGCTGCTGCGGATGATCAACCGCCTGGTCGAGCCAAGCGCGGGCCGGGTCCTGATCGACGGCAAGGACGTCGCCCGCATCCCCGAGGTGTCGCTGCGCCAGGGCATCGGCTATGTCATCCAGGGCTACGGGCTGTTCCCGCACTGGACCGCGGCGCGCAATATCGGTGTCGTCCCCACCCTGCTGGGATGGCCCAGGGCGCGGATCAAGGCCCGCACCCAGGAATTGCTGCACATGCTGCAACTGGACCCGGCCGAGATCGGCCCCCGCTATCCGCATCAGCTGTCCGGCGGGCAGGCGCAGCGGATCGGCGTCGCACGCGCGCTGGCCGCCCGGCCCGAGGTGCTGCTGATGGACGAGCCCTTTGGCGCGCTGGACCCGCTGATCCGCCGGCAGGCGCAGCGCGACCTGACGCGGATCCGCCGCCAGCTGGGCACCACCGTCGTGCTGGTCACGCATGACATGAACGAGGCGCTGTATCTGGGCGACGCCATCGCCGTGATGCGCGACGGACGCTTCGAGCAGTTCGGCCCGCCCGAGGACATCGTCCGCGCCCCCGCCACCCCCTTCGTGGCCGACCTGGTGGGCGAGACGGGCCGCGCGCTGCGCCTGCTGGCGCTGAAGCCGGTCGGCACGCTCCTGCGCGCGGGCCAGGCCCAGGGCGATCCGGTCGATGCCGCCGCCTCGCTCTCGGACGCCCTGGCCGAGATGATCTGGACCGGCCGCGACCGGCTGCCGGTGGTGGACGGCCGGGGGCAAGGGCTGGGCATCGTCACGCGCGACGACATCCTGGCCGCGGGCCGACAGGCCCCGCCGGCATGACCGCGCTGCGCTGGATCGTTCTGGTCGGCATGACGGGCGCGCTGGTCCTGTTCCCCGCCCTGTTCGAGCCCGTCCTGCGCCCCTTTGCGCCCGCCGGCGGGCCGGTCATCTATGACCGCGCCACGCTGGCCGGACTGACCGCATCGCATCTGATGCTGGTGATGCTGGCGATGGTGCCCTCGACCCTCATCGCGCTGGCGCTGGCCATCCTCGTCACCCGCCCCGCCGGGGCCGAGTTCCTGCCCACCGCCCGGATGCTGGCCAATATCGGCCAGACCTTCCCGCCGGTCGCCGTGCTGGCGCTGTCGGTGCCGCTCTTGGGCTTCGGCACCCGGCCGACGGTCCTTGCCCTGTTTCTCTATGGCCTGCTGCCGATCTTCGAGAACGCGCTGGCGGGGCTGCGGGGGGTGCCCGGCTCGGTCCTGCTGTCCGCCAGGGCCGTCGGCATGACCCCGCGCCAGATGCTGGTGCAGGTCGAGATGCCGCTGGCCCTGCCGCTGATCCTGGAGGGCATCCGCATCTCGGTCGTCATCGCGCTGTCCACGGCGACCATCGGCTCGACCGTGGCCGCGCGCAGCCTGGGCGAGGTGATCATCGCCGGGCTGACCTCGAACAACCCGGCCTTCGTCATCCAGGGCGGGGTGCTGACCGGCTGCATCGCCGTGCTGGTCTATGATGTCTTCGGCCTGCTGATCCTTGCGGCAAGGCGGCCCGCGGCCACGGCAAGGATCAGAAGCCGAGGCTGAAATGCTCTCCCATGTCCGGCTTGTCGCCGGTGATCTTGGCCTTGGCCATCTGGTAGAGAAAGGACAGGCTGCCCCCCGTCACCCAGACCTCGGCATCGGCAAGGTCGAAGCGCAGAAGCTGGACATCCTCGTCCTGCTTGCCGTCCTCGAACCAGCTCGAAGCCACGGCGTTCCACAGCTCGTCAAGCTTGGCGCGGTCGTCGGACAGGGACAGCGTGCCGTGGATGCGGGCGAAGAGCCCCTTCCCTTCGTCGGCGACCACATGCACCGCATCCTTGCCGCCGGCGGCCAGGGACCGGGCCAGGTCGGTTCCCTTGGCGGTGATGAACCACAGCCTGCCGGCCTCCGCGTCGGCATAATGCGACATGGGCACGAGCCGCGCGTCCTCGGTCAGGCCCAGCATGCCGGAGTTGATGCCCCCGAGCCGGCTCCAGAATTTCTCCACGTGATCGTCATGGTCGGTCATGCTCGCCTCCTGTTGATCCCGGACAACGAAGGGCATCGGGAAATGTTCCTGCCGGGATGCGCGCCGCCCCTTCTGCGCGCACCGGCGGGATTGGCGGATCGCGATGGCGATCGGCCCCTCTTGCCCCTGCCAACCTCCCTGCCAAACCCACGCCGGGGCTTGACAGAATCGGGCCGTGAGCTATCGTAAATGTGATAATGGACGGGGAACGACACCCTCTGCCATTGGGGCCGTCATTCTGGGGCCCTTGCCCCGAAAACGACAGGATATGAAGTGCTTCGGCCGCTCCGGGACACCGGAAGACCGCCGATCACGCTTCCGCGCAAGCGCCGGCCGGAAGGACTGCTTTTCAGGCGCCCGACCCCTGGGTCGGAAAGCAAGGCCGGACAATCGAATTTCTCTGGGTCGGGAACGGCGCGGACAGGTGGAGAGACCGTCTCCGCTTCTGAATATTCTGTCCCCGGACCGCTGCCGACAAGCAGCAAGGATCATGCATCATGACTACGCCTCTCACGCCGGGGGTCTATGTTCGCGAGGCGCCCGGCGGCGCGCGCGCGATCGAGGCCGCGCCGACCGCCGTCACCATCCTTGTCGGCGAAACCGAACGCGGCCCGACCGGCCCGACGCCGATCTCGTCCGAGATCCAGTTCCAGCGCATCTTCGGCGGCTATTTCCGCAACGAAGGCGACGCGGGCACGGCGCGGCTGTTGCTGCCCTATGCGATCAAGGGCTTTTTCGAGAACGGCGGTCCCCGCGCCTATGTCCTGCGCCTGGCCGCCGGCGTCGGCAATGCGCCGGCGACCGTGGCCAGCCTGCCCGTCGATGCCGAACGCGCGATCACCGTCAGCGATGCGGGCGGGGCGACGGCGCGGATCGTGCAGGCGCGCGCGCCCGCCGCGGATGAGCAGATCCAGGTCGTCATCGCCAATGCGGCCGACGGGGATGCGGCGCATTTCAACCTGACGGTCCGCGTCTCGACCAACAACGGCGCGAGTTTCGCCAACCGCGCGCCCAACCCGACGCTGACCAACCTGACGACCGCCGACGGCGACCCCAACAACGTCATCACCCGACTGGCCGCGGACCCCGACATCCGCTGGGCCGGCCCGGCCATCCGGCCCGTCAACATGCCCGCCGGCCCCGAGGGCATCCTGCTGGGCGCGGGCGGCACGACGGCCGGCTCGACCCTGCGGGCGCGGGGCGCGGGGGCCTGGGGCAACGCGCTGCGCGTGGCCATCGCCGACAGCACCGATGCCGACCCCGCCCGCTTCAACCTCGTCGTCTTCTACCGCCCCGTCGGAGAGGCGAACTTTGCCGAGGTCGAGCGGTTCGAGGGCCTGTCCCCCGATCCGGCGGACGAGAAATACATGCCGGACCAGCTTGCCCGCTCGGCCTACCTGGCCTGGGCCGATGTCGAGCCGCCCATCGCCTTCCGCCCGCGCAACCAGGGGGCGCTGACCGGGGCCACGCCGGGCACGGCGCTGGCCGGGGGCACCGGCGGCAACGCCACCTTTCCCGCGGCCGGCTACGGCGCGGCGCTGACCGCGCTGGACGGGATCGACGATGCGGCGCTGATCGTCTGCGCCTCGGACGGGCTGCTGAGCGCGACGACCAACGCGCAGCATGCCGGCTTCGTCAACGCCGTGCTGGCCTATGTCGAGGCGCGCCCGCAGCGCGACCTGTTCCTGGTCGCCGATGCGCCGCGCTCGACCGCGGCCGAGGATCCCGTGGGCAATGCGGTGGACCAGGCGCGCAACGGCATCACCGGCTCGGATTTCCGCGCGCTCTACTGGCCGCGGATCGTGGTTCCCGATCCCGCGGGCCTTGGCCGCGATCCGGTGCGGGCGATCCCGGCGGCCGGCCATGTCGCCGGGCTTTACGGGCGCACCGACGGGCGGCGCGGCGTCTGGAAGGTGGCGGCGGGGCTGGAAGCCGCGCTGTCGGGCACGGTGGGCCTGGATTTCCAGGTGCTGGACCGCGACCAGGACCGCATGAACCCGCACGGGCTGAATGCGCTGCGCACGGTGCCGGGCGCGGGCCGCGTGGTCTGGGGCGCGCGCACCGGGCGGCCGACCACGGAATGGCGTTATATCAACGTCCGCCGCACCGCGATGTTCCTGCGCAGGTCGATCTTCAACGGCATCCAATGGGCCGTGTTCGAAGGCAATGACGAACGGCTCTGGGCCGCGCTGCGCGCCACCATCGGCGCCTTCATGGAGGCCCAGTTCCGCAACGGCGCCTTTGCCGGGGCGACCAGCCGCGAGGCGTATTTCGTCAAATGCGACAGCGACACCACCACGCCGGACGACCAGGCGGCGGGGGTGGTCAATGTCCAGGTCGGCTTCGCGCCGCTGCGCCCGGCCGAATTCGTCATCGTAACACTCAGCCAGATGACCCGCCGCTAGGCGCGGGCTGATCGAAAAGGAGGCAGCCCATGCCGATGTTCAACGTGAACGCCCATCGCATCGACCCCTACAAGAACTTCCGCTTCCGGGTGACATGGGACGGGCGCGTCGTCGCCGCCCTGTCCAAGATGTCGGCGATCAAGAAGACGACCGAGGCGATCGAATGGCGCGTCGCCGCCGATGCCGGCATCGTGCGCAAGATGCCCGGCCGCACCAAGTTCGAGCCGGTGACATTCGAATCCGGCCTGACCCATGACCGGCAGTTCCTGGAATGGGCCAACCAGGTCAACAACCCGCAGGGCGAGGCGGCCAACAGCCTGGTCAACTATCGCAAATCCGTCCGGGTCGAGGTGCTGAACATGCAGGGCGCCCCGGTCATGGCCTTCAACCTGATGCGGGCCTGGGCCAGCGAATTCCAGGCCCTGCCGGAAATGGACGCCAACGCCAACGCCGTCGCCATCCAGACGCTGAAGGTCGAATACGAGAACTTCGTCCTCGACGAGGCCGTGACCGAGCCTGCCGAAACCTGACCGGCCACCGGATCGCCGGAAGACTGGACCGCCGGGAAAGGAGCAAGCCGTGCGCGCTTTGACGGGACAGGATGAAATCGCCTTCCACGCCCCCGCGGACGGGCCCCACGGGCGGCTGGCCGCGCTGGCCGCCGCGGTCGGGGGCCGCGGAATCGAGGCGCTCTCCGCCCTGACCCTGCCCGAATGGGAAGAGGCGCTGCTGGCCCTGCGCCGCGCTCTGATCGGCCCGCACATCGAATCCGAGACCGATTGCACCGGCTGCGGCGCCGGCAATGCGCTGGCCTTTTCCCTGGACGACCTGCCCCGCGAACCCGCGGCGCCGCTGCCGCTGGACGGCGTGCCGCTGAGGCTCCTGCGGCTTGGCGATCTCATCGCGCTGGAACGGCGGGGGCTTCGCGGAGAGGCGGCGCTGGCCGCGCTGCTTTCACTGGCGGCGGGAATGGAGCCCGCCCAGGCCGAGGCGCGGCTGGCCGGTCCCGACCGCGAAACCGTCATCGCCGCGCTGGAAAGCGCGGTGGCCGGGCTGGGGCTGGAAATCGGCACCGCCTGCACGGATTGCGGCGCGGCGCTGGTCCTGCCGCTGGATGTGGCCGAGTTCCTCGACACCGAGTTACGCAGCCGCGCGGCAACGCTGCTGGACGAGATCCACCTGATCGCGATGAGCTATCACTGGTCCGAGACCGAGATCCTCTCCCTGCCCGTTTCGCGCCGGCAGGACTATCTGCGCCGCATCCTTGCCGCGCGGACGCTGGCGGAGGAGCCGTGATGCGCGCGCCCAGGCTGACATCGCTGGTCGGTCCCCTCGCCGGTGCGGGCGATCCCCAGCCCCGGCTGCGCCCCGCAACCGGACCGCAACCGGCGCCCGAGTCCGCGGGGATCCCCGTGATGGAGCAGGCCGCGCCCCTGCCCCCGGCAGCGCCCCCCTCGCCGCCGCGCGCGCCTGCG
>NZ_VCBQ01000280.1:0-1080 GCF_006386455.1 Paracoccus sp. FO-3
CAAGAGCAGCGCCAGCGCCGCCCGCGCCGCCGCCACCGCCTGCGGCGGCAGGCCCGCGCGCAGCGCCTCGGTCCCGAAGCGGTCCAGCAGCACCCGCGCATGGCCGGCCAGCGCCGCCATGTCCTCGGCCACCCAGGGCAGTCGGTCGGCATAGGCCAGCACCGGCCCGGCCAGCCGTTCGGCGGCGGCGCTCAGAGTTTCCCCTCGGCCTGCCATTTGCGCAGCGTCTCCTCGCCGATCTCGAAATGCATCGAATCCTCGCGGCTGTTATAGGCGGCGCCCCAGAACCAGCCCTCTTCGTTGAAATATTCGGCCAGGATCAGCAGGCCGAACTGCGTCGCGCCATCGGCAAAGGGATCGAGCTGCCCCTCCAGCGTCAGGTCGATGGCCGTGCCCCAGGAATGGTTCGAGATCGACCGGGTCGAGCCGCGGATCAGCCGCGCGCAAAGCCCGCCGGCGGTGCCCAGCTTGGCATGGATGTCGGGATCGCTCTGCTCCAGCCGCTCCAGCACCCGCGCCAGGCTGTCGAGCGCGGGCTTCAGCATGGTCACGGTGATGGGACCGACCTTGCGCGTCTCGATCAGCGCCCGCAGCCGGGGGTTGGTCACGGGCTGGCAATCGGTGTTGTAGCTGTCGCGCGGCGGTCCCAGGATCGCCAGCATGGTCGCATTGCGCGGCTGGGTGATGCCCTTGTTGAAGCGCGACTTGGCCAGCCGCATCTGTTCGGTCAGCGCCTCGGTCGGGGGCGGGCTTTCGAAATCCTCGGCGCCCAGGTCCGCCGGAGGGGCGGCCTGAAGCGGCGGCGCGACCGGGGCGCGGTTCGCCACCAGGCTCAGGTCGTCGCGCAGCTGCGCCAGATCGGCGCGCAGGCCCTGGCGTTCCACCCGCGCCTCGGCCAGCGCCTCGCGCAGCAGGGCCAGTTCCGCCTCTTGCCGGGACAGGCGCAGCTCGGTCGCCTGGTCGGCGCTGTCGAGAAACCAGGTGGTGACCGCAAAGGCGATGGCGCCGATCACCACGCCGATCGCCACGATGATCGGCGCGGCCAGGCTGCCCGCCGGGCGCGGCGCGCGGGCCCGGCCG
>NZ_VCBQ01000281.1:0-1020 GCF_006386455.1 Paracoccus sp. FO-3
GAAAACGGCGTGGTCATCATCGGCTATACCGACTTCCCGTCGAGGATGGGCGCGCAAGCCTCGGAGCTTTATGGCAACAACATCCGCCACATGCTCTCGGACCTGACGCCGGGCAAGGACGGCGTCATCGTGCAGAACATGGAGGACGACGTGATCCGCGGCGCCACCGTCGCCCATGACGGCGACGTGACCTGGCCGCCGCCGCCGCCCAGGGTCGCGGCCATCGCCGCCCAGAAGCCGCGCGAGAAGCCCAGGGAGCCGACCCCCGAGGAACGGCGCGCGCAGGAGATCGCCGCCTTCCGCGCCCAGACCCGCAGCCAGGTCACGCTGCTCGGCGCGGGCGCGGCGGCGATGCTGCTGGTGGGGCTGTTCGCGCCCGCGAGCTTCCTGTCGCATTTCATCGTCTTCGTGCTGGCGGTCTTCGTCGGCTTCCAGGTGATCTGGAACGTCAGCCATTCGCTGCACACGCCCCTGATGGCGATCACCAACGCGATCTCGTCGATCATCATCGTCGGCGCGCTTCTGCAGATCGGCTCGGGCGGCTGGCTGGTGGTGTTGCTGGCGGCGCTGTCGGTGCTGATGGCGGGCGTCAACATCTTCGGCGGCTTCCTGGTCACGCGCCGGATGCTCGCCATGTTCCAGAAGTCGTAAGGGGAGAGGGCGCATGGAATACGGATTCACCACCGCCGCCTATGTGGTCGCGGCCGTGCTGTTCATCCTGTCCCTGGGCGGGCTTTCCGGCCAGGAAAGCGCCAAGCGCGCGGTCTGGTACGGCATCGCGGCCATGGCGCTGGCGGTGGTCGCGACGCTGATCGGGCCGGGCTACGGCAACTGGGGGCTGACGCTGGTCATGCTGGCCATCGGCGGCGCCATCGGCTGGGTCGTGGCCAAGCGGGTGCAGATGACCGAGATGCCGCAGCTGGTCGCGGCCATGCACAGCCTGGTCGGCCTGGCCGCGGTGCTGATCGGCTTCAACGCCCAGTTCGAGCTCTCGCGGGTGCTGCGCGCCCGCGCCGCCGA
>NZ_VCBQ01000282.1:0-923 GCF_006386455.1 Paracoccus sp. FO-3
CCGCGCGGCTGGCCGCCTTGCCGCCCGCCCGCGCCGCCGCCCCGGTGCTGGGCCGGCTGGCCGAGGCGCTGCGCATGGCGGTGCTGGCCATGCGCGCCCACAAGCTGCGCAGCTTCCTGACCATGCTGGGCATCATCATCGGCATCGCCTCGGTCGTCTCGGTGGTGGCGCTTGGCGAGGGCTCGCGCCAGCGCGTGCTGCAGAATATCGCCGGGCTGGGCACGAACACGCTGCAGATCTATCCCGGCCGGGATTTCGGCGACATGCGCTCGGGGCGGGTGACGACGCTGGTCACGGCCGACGGCGCGGCGCTGGCGCGCCAGCCCCATGTCGCCTCGGTCAGCCCGACGGTCAGCAGCGCGCAGACCCTGCGCCACGGCGCGACCGAGGCCAGCGCCCAGATCAGCGGCGTGGGCGAGCAGTATTTCGACGTGGCCGGCGTCGCGCTGACCCAGGGCCGCGGCTTCGACGCAAGCGACGTGGCGGAGATGGGCCAGAACGTCGTCATCGACGAGAGCACCCGCCAGAGCCTGTTCGGCGAGGGCGCGGCGCTGGGGCAGGTCTTCATGGCCGGCAAGGTGCCCTTGCGGGTGATCGGCGTGGCCGAGGCGCAGAACCGCGGCCCCGGCGGCTCCACCAGCCTGACGGTCTATGCGCCCTATACCACGGTGCAGGCGCGCTACCTGGGCTCGACCAGCGTCAGCGGGCTGACGCTGCGCGTCGCCGACGAGGTGGACATGGCGCTGGCCGAGCAGATGGTCTCGGACCTGCTGGTCCGGCGCCATGGCAGCAAGGATTTCTTCATCGTCAACAACGACCAGATCCGCCAGACCATCACCTCGACCACGCAGACGCTGACGCTGCTGGTCGCGGCCATCGCGGTGATCTCGCTGCTGGTCGGCGGCATCGGGGTGATGAACATC
>NZ_VCBQ01000283.1:0-880 GCF_006386455.1 Paracoccus sp. FO-3
GGCTCTGTTGCAAATTTTTCTGGCTGCGAGCATTTTGCGCATCCTTGCTGAGATAAGAGGTGTAGCATGAGCGATTTCAAAGGCCGTCATTTCCGTGGTGAAATCGTGCTTTGGGCTGTGCGTTGGTACTGCCGCTACGGGATTAGTTATCGTGACCTGGAAGAGATGATGGCCGAACGGGGTCATCGGGTTGACCACTCTACGATCTATCGCTGGGTTCAACATTATGCCCCCGAGATCGAGAGGCGCATGCGTTGGCAATGGCGCCACCCTCGGTCGAATAGCTGGCGGGTGGATGAGACCTATATCAAGGTTCGCGGGAAATGGGCTTATCTCTACCGAGCTGTCGACAAATTCGGGGACACGATCGATTTCTACCTTTCCTCAACACGCAATACAAAGGCTGCGAAGCGCTTTCTGGGTAAGGCGTTGAAGGGCTTGAAAAGTTGGGAGCAACCGCGCGTGATCAACACCGACAAGGCACCGACCTATGGCGCTGCGCTGGCTGAGTTGAAGAAAGCAGGCAAATGCCCGACTGATGTTCAGCACCGTCAGGTCAAGTATCTGAACAACGTCGTGGAGGCCGACCACGGCAAGCTTAAACAGTTGATCAAACCGGTGCGTGGGTTCAAGACGATGAAGGCCGCCTATGCCACGATCAAGGGCTTCGAGGTTATGCGGGCCCTGCGCAAAGGGCAGTCACGCAGCTTCAATTTGACCGGTGATATCAACGGCGAGGTCCGCATGATCGAACGTGCCTTCGGACTGGGCCCATGTGCTCTCACGGAGGCAATGTCTATGCTCGAACTCCGCCTCGCAGCTTGAAGATCACCGGGGAATCGGGCCTTGTGCGCACTCAGGAATAATTTGCAACAGAGCC
>NZ_VCBQ01000284.1:0-861 GCF_006386455.1 Paracoccus sp. FO-3
GATGCCGTCGCCGATCATCATCACGCCCCCCTGCGCGGCCATCTCGCGGATCGCGGCCAGCTTGCCTTCGGGCAGCATCCCGGCGCGATGGTCCATGCCAAGGGCGCCCGCGATGGCCTCGGCGGTGCGCGGGTTGTCGCCGGTCAGCATGACCGCGCCGACATCCAGCGCGCGAAGCTGGGCCATCGCCTCGGCGGCATCGGCGCGCGGCTCGTCGCGCATGGCGATCAACCCCAGGGGGCGGCGCGCGCGAAAGACCGCGACCACGGTCTTGCCCTCGCTTTCCAGCGCGGTGGCGCGGCGGATCGCATCGGCTTCGATTCCGCCCTGCTCGGCGGCATGGCGGGGCGAGGAGACCCATGCGGGCTCGTCCGCGACGACCGCCTCGACCCCCCGGCCCACCAGCGCCCGCGCCTCGCGCGCGGGCAGCGGGGCCACGCCCGCCTCGGCGGCACGCGCCAGGATGGCCTGCGCCAGCGGATGGCTGGAGCCGGCCTCGACCCCGCCCGCCACCGCCAGCAGCCCGGCCTCGTCCACGCCGGCGGCCGGCACCAGGTCGGTGACCACCGGCCGGCCATGGGTCAGCGTGCCGGTCTTGTCGAAGGCGACTTGGTTGACCTTGGCCGCGGCCTCGATCACCGCGCCGCCCTTCATCAACAGCCCGCGCTTCGCCCCGGCCGAGAGCGAGGAGGCGATCGAGGCCGGGACCGAGATCACCAGCGCGCAGGGGCAGCCGATCAGCAGCAGCGCCAGGCCGCGATAGATCCAGCTCCCCCAGTCCGCGCCGAATGCCAGCGGCGGCACCAGCACCACCAGCGCCGAGACCGCCACCACGGCGGGCATGTACCAGCGGCTGAAGCG
>NZ_VCBQ01000285.1:0-861 GCF_006386455.1 Paracoccus sp. FO-3
CCCCCCCGGAAGTTCCCTCGCCGTGATGTAGCGTCTGCCCAATCTGAAGGAGCAGACGAGATGAGGAAGAGCCGTTTTACCGATGAAGAGGGGACCGTGGCCCCAGTGGGGCCGCGTAAGCCCCGATGAACAGATTATCGGGATGATCAAGGAACAGGCGGCTGGTTTGCCCACGTCCGAGCTTTGTCGGAAGCATGGGCTGAGCCCCGCGACATTCTACAAGCTGAAGGCGAAATATGGCGGCATGGACCTGTCCGACGCCAAGCGGCTGAAGCAGCTTGAGGACGAGAATGCGAAGCTCAAGCGCCTGCTGGCCGATGCCATGCTTGACAACGTGGTGCTGAAGGATCTGCTGGGAAAGCCTTGACGACGCTGGTGCAACGGCGGGACGCGGTGCTGCGGGCGCTGAGGGATCATCCGATCTCTCAACGTCGCGCCTGCGTTCTGATCGGTGTCGATCCGAAGACGGTGCGGCGCAAGCGGCCGCCCGACAACCCGGAGATCCGTGAGGAGATGCACAAGATCGCCGAGCAGCGCCGCCGCTTCGGCTATCGGCGCGTGGGCATCATGCTGGAGCGCAAGGGCATGGTCATGAACGAGATCGGAGCCCGTAAAGCAAACGATCCGGGGGATCGTTTGTAGGGCGAAGGGCTCTACCGGATTTACCGGGAGGAAGGTCTGTCGGTGCGGCGCAGGCGCGGTCGCAAGCGGGCGCGTGGCAGTCGGACCCCCATGCCAGTGCCGTTGCTGCCGAACCAGCGGTGGTCGCTGGACTTCCTGGCCGACACGTTCGGGGCCTGCCGCAGGTTCCGCATTCTGGCCGTGAACGACGATTGCTGCCGCGAAAACCTCGCCTTGATC
>NZ_VCBQ01000286.1:0-843 GCF_006386455.1 Paracoccus sp. FO-3
CGCCAGCGCGACCGGGTCGAGGGCTATGTCGCCAGGGGCAGGGCCGAGGGCGCGACGCTCGTCCTCGGCGGCGGCCGCCCCGGCCACCTGGGCCGCGGCTGGTTCGTCGAGCCGACGATCTTCNCGCCGACGTGGACCAGAACGCGACCATCGCACAGGAAGAGATCTTCGGCCCGGTCCTCGCCGTGCTGAACTACGACAGCGAGGACGAGGCGGTGGCCATCGCCAACAATTCGCAATACGGGCTGCACGGCTCGGTCTTTTCGGGTGACGACGGCCATGCGGTCGCGGTCGCACGCCGCATCCGCACCGGCTCGGTCGACATCAACGGCGCCGGGGCGGGGTTCTATTCTCCGCTCGGCGGCTTCAAGAAGTCCGGCATCGGCCGCGAGGCGGCGATCGAGGGCTTCGACGCCTATGTCGAGATGAAATCCATCGGCCTGCCCGCAGCTTACGCGGAAACCTTCGCCTGATCGCGGCATTTTCGGAAGAGACGACCATGCCCCGCCTGACCCCCTCGACACCGGCCCCGACGCGTGCCGTCCCGGCCGCCGGCGCCGCGGATAGGATCCCGCGGAAGCTGGCGCATAGGCAGATCACCGCCTTTCCCGCGGGCCCTGGCGCTTTCGATGCGGACCCGGCCGCAAGATGCCCGTGCCGCAATGGCCCAGGCGGGCGCCAGCGGTCGGCGCCATCCCTGCCGATGGTTGGACGCCAAGATCCAGGCCATGAGCGACAGGCTGGTCATGGGGGATGGCTTCAGCATCACCGGCCTCTTCGCCGAGCGGGCCGCGTCATGGAAAGGGCAGGCCGACAAGGTCGCCGACTACGGGTTGGTGGGCG
>NZ_VCBQ01000287.1:0-833 GCF_006386455.1 Paracoccus sp. FO-3
CGCGCCCCGGCCGCCTGCAGGCCGAGCGCATGGCCGAGGCGCTGGTCGCGCGCGCGCCCCTGCCGGGCGACGAGGACGCCCCCCCGGCCGAGGCCCTGCGTCCCGGCCAGCGCGTCATCCTGTTCGACGATTTCCTGGGCGATCCGCAGCCGGTGCTGGACTATCTGGCCCGTGCCGCCGGCCTGGGCGTGCAGGGCGCGCTGATGCAGGTGCTGGACCCGGACGAAGAGGGCTTTCCCTGGCGGGGGGCGGTGCTGTTCCGCTCAGCCTCGGGGGCCTTGCGCCACGACACGCGCGACGCGGCCGGGCTGCGCGCGGCCTATCTGGCGCGGCTGGCCGAGCGCCGGGCGCAACTGACGGGCGCCGCGCGCATGGCGGGCTGGCATTTCGGCACGCATGACACCGGGGCGGCGCCGTCGCAGGCGCTGCTGTGGCTCTGGTCGGTGCTGGAGGGCTGATGCTGCTGATCGGTCCCATCGGCTTCCTGACGCCCTGGATCCTGGCGGCGCTGGCGGCGCTGCCGGTGCTGTGGCTGATCCTGCGCGCCATGCCGCCTTCGCCGAAGCTGGTGCGCTTTCCCGGCACGCGGCTGCTGCTGGGGCTCAAGGATCCGCATCCGGTGGCGCGGCACACGCCCTGGTGGCTGCTTCTGCTGCGGGTGCTGGCGATCGCGGCCCTGATCCTGGGCTTTGCCGGCCCGGTGTGGAAGCCCTCGCCGGATCAGGCCGGGCAGGGGCCCTTGCTGGTGGTGATGGATGCCGGCTGGGCGGCGGCGCCAGACTGGCCGCAGCGCCAGGCCCGCGCCCTGCGCGCGCTGGACCGCGCGGCGGCGG
>NZ_VCBQ01000288.1:0-822 GCF_006386455.1 Paracoccus sp. FO-3
GCCGCCTGATCCAACGCATTGATCTTCTGCTCGATCAGCGGAAGGTAATGGAGCGGGTCGAAGACGATCTCGTCGCGATCCCAGCACCGGGGATGGCGGGCGATCACTTCGCCCCGGCAGCCGATCACCACCTCATGGATATAGCCCCGGATCCAGACATCCTGATGGCCGTAGGCGACGGGCACCGAGTAATCGTTGGTCTTGTAGCGCACCAGCGATTGCGACGACACGCGGCCGGTCGCCTGATCGCAGGCATCAAAGGGCGCCGCCGGGAGCGGGCGCATCGCGGCGAGATCGCGCTGCAGTCGCTCGCCGATCGTTTCGCTCTCGCCGCGAAGGACATCGTGCTGACGCCGCTTGCAGCGCTCCTCCAGCCAGAGGTTGAATTCTTCCCAACTGGCGAACTCAGGCATCGGCACCATGAAGTTGCGGCGGCAATAGCCCACCAGGCCTTCGACATTGCCTTTGTCGTTCCCCTTGCCAGGGCGGCCATAGCGATCCCGGATCAGGTAATGCGACAGAAACCCGCTGAACAGCGCCGCCCGCTTGCGGGTGCCATCCGGCAGGATCTTCGCCACCAGGCAGCGGTCATTGTCGTAGACGATCGACTGCGGAACCGCCCCAAAAAAGGCAAAGGCATGGACATGACCGTCCACCCAGGCCTCGGCAACCGCCGCCGGATAGGCACGGACGTAGCAGGCGTCGCTATGCGGCAAGTCCAGCACGAAGAAATGCGCCTTCTGTTCGACACCTCCGATCCGAACCATTGCCTCGCCGAAGTCGGCCTGCGCGTGTCCTGGGGGATGCGCCAGCGGCACGAAC
>NZ_VCBQ01000289.1:0-813 GCF_006386455.1 Paracoccus sp. FO-3
TTCGCGGAACTTCTCGAGCTGCTTTTCGCGGAACTCGGGGGACGAGGGCGCGGCATAGCCGCCGGTGGCGGCCCCGTCCTGGACCTGGTCCTGGAAGTCCAGGTAGACGAATTCCGCGCCCATGGATTCGATCTGCTCGGCCACCTCGGGGCGCACGTCGAAGGCATGGACCTGCGCGCCCAGGCTGACCGCCGCGCCGATGGCGGCAAGCCCGGCGACGCCGGCGCCCACCACCAGCACCTTGGCCGGCGNGGCCGCCTCGATCACCGCGCGGTAGCCGGCGATATTGGCCATCGAGCTGAGCGCGTCCATCTTTTGCGCGCGCGAGATGCGCGGCACCATGTCCATGGCGATGGCGGTGACGCCCTGTTCGCGCGCCAGCTCCAGGAGGTCCGGGTTCTGCGCCGGCCAGAAATGCGAGATCAGCGTCTGGCCGCGCCGCATCTGCCGCAGCTCGCCCTCGTTCGGCGGGCGGACCTTGACCACCACCTCGACCGCCCCGACCAGCGCCTGGGCATTCGGCGCGACCGCGACGCCGGCGGCCTGATAGGCGGCGTCGGAAAACCCCGCCCCCGCGCCCGCACCCGATTCCACAAAGACCTCATGGCCCAGCTTCCTCAGATGCGCGGCCGAGGACGGCGTCACTGCAACGCGCGCCTCCCTCTCGTGATTCTCTCTCAATGCGCCGATCTTCACCAGGCCACCTCCCTGCTGTTCCTTCGGATGACGAAGAGTTCCAGGCTTTCTCTTTTGTGTCCAAATATCCTCGGGGGTGAATTGCGGCTTCGCCGCAAGAGGGGGCGGACAGCCCCC